>DAINNS010000089.1:0-6220 GCA_036735765.1 Ilumatobacteraceae bacterium
CCGCTGGTTCGTCGCACGTCGTGGCCTGGTGACGGGTGCTCTCACCGCCGCAACGGCGAGTGGACAGCTGGTGTTCCTTCCCGTTCTCACGCGTGTCGCCGAAGCACACGGATGGCGAACGGTCGGCGTGGTCATCGCCATCAGCGCCGCTGCGGTCATTCCCGTCGTCGGGCTGTTCCTGCGCAACTCGCCGGCCGACATGAACCTGGGCCCCTACGGAGCACCGGCCGATCATCAGCCACCCGAAGCGATGAAGAACCCGATCAGATCGGCGTTCGCTGCGTTGAATGCCGCCCGCAAAGACCAGATCTTCTGGCTGTTGTGGGGGTCGTTCATGGTGTGCGGCCTGTCGACGAACGGTTTGATCCAGACGCATTTTCTCTCTGCTGCCCACGACCACGCGTTCACAGCCGCAACTGCTGCCGGCTATCTCGCACTCATCGGAGGTTTCGATGTGATCGGAACCATCGCATCGGGAGTCCTCACCGACCGCTTCGACCCCGCGCGACTGCTTCTCGCGTACTACGCGCTTCGCGGTGTCAGCCTGCTCGTTCTCGACCCTGCGCTCGCGAACGGCGGCTTCGGCCTTGCCGGTTTCATGGTGTTCTACGGACTCGACTGGGTGGCAACCGTGCCTCCCACCGTTGCACTCTGCGTGCGGCGATTCGGCAACGATCGCGGTCCGCTGGTGTACGGCTGGGTTTTCGCCGGCCACCAGGTCGGTGCGGCAATTGCTGCGTGGGGTGCCGGCCTGTTGCGCGATGCGACGGGTAGTTACGCGACGTCGTTCATGATCGCCGGTGCCGCGTGCCTTCTCGCCGCATTCGGCTGTTCGCAGATGACTACTTCGCGGCTTGCTCGGGTCGCACCCGTTGCGACCACACCACACCCACGATGACGAGCGCCGCGCCCACGACCTGAATCGCGCGCATCGACTCATCGAGCAACAACACCAGCCACGTCAGCGCCATCACCGGCTCGCTGGCAGCAACCAACGCCGCAGGAGCGGGGCCCAACTTCGACACACCAAGGAAGAACGCCGTTTGCGACACCACGGTGCTGATGATCCCGAGTCCGAACATGCAGGCGATGGCGAGACCCGTGTCGGGCACCTCCACTCCACCCGACGCCAGCGCAACGACCGTCGCCACGATGAGCGAGCCGACCATTCCCCACGCAGCCGCGACGAAACTGTCGCCCGCCAGATGATGACCCTTCGTGTCGTTGACGATGCGTTCGCTGTAGAGGATGTAACCGGCGTACAGCGCCGCATTCAGAATGGTGAGCGCGAAGCCGAACAGCGCAGCATCCTGCGAACCGTCGAAGATTTCGGGAACAGTGAACGCGATACCCAGCGTGATGATGCCGAGTGCGGTCCACAATTGACGCGTCGCGGGCTTGCCCAACAACCGGGCACCCAGCGCAACCATCGCCGGATACGTGTAGATGATGATGACGTAGAGATCACCCGGCAGTTTGTCGACGCCAACGAAGGCGAACCACGCCAACAGCCCGAACAGCAACCCCATCGCGAATCGCGGATGCCACTCGACGTGCAGTGGATTCGGCCCGCGACGAGCACGCGCACGAAGCAGCACTACGACCCAGATGACCGGAGAGGCGATCACAAATCGCCAGAAAAGAACGTCGGTCGGGCCGATTTCGTCGAGCAAACGCTTCGCCATCACCGTGAAGAGCGAGTACGCCAACGCGGACACGAGTATCCACGTGATTCCGGAACGCTTGTCGGTCATGACGGATCAGGCCGCTTCGTCGAGTACGCCGAGAATGTGGCCGCGCAGCGCATCGACGCCGACCCCCGAGTCGGCGCTGACCCACATCACGTCGCGCTGAGCGACACCACAACCGGCCGCAAGGTCACGCTTGCGCGTCTCGCGCTTCGACGACTTCACCTTGTCGTGCTTGGTCGCGACGATCTGCATCGGCACGTCGTTCGCGTGCAGGTACTCGATCATCTGCACGTCCAGCTTCGTCGGTCCCACTTCCCCGTCGACCAACACCAACACCTCGACGAGGCTCTCGCGTTCGATGAGGTACGACTCGATCATCTTTCCCCAGCCGGCGCGGATCTTGCCCGGCACCGCCGCGTAGCCATAGCCCGGCAGGTCGACAACGCCACCTCCGTCGGGCAACGAGAAGAGATTCACGAGCTGTGTCCGGCCGGGGGTTTTGGAAACTTTTGCCAAGTTCTTGTGGTTGGCCAGCGCATTGATGAGCGACGATTTCCCCACGTTCGATCGGCCCACCACGGCCACTTCGGCAACCAAATGTGGCAGGTCGTGGTGGTCGGTCACCGACTTCACGAAAGTGAGACGAAGCGGTGCGGACACGGCGCCGAGGCTACTTCTCAGCCCCGAAAACTCTGGTTACCCTTGCCTCTGAATACGTTTCATGAGGAGGTTCTCCATGAAGTTCACCCGCATCGCACTCGGAATCTCTGCCGCGATCGCACTCGGACTGCCCGCGACCGCCGGCGCATCATCGACGATGCCCGGTGGCGGCATGCCATCACTCGGTGGACCATCCGGCACGTGCACGATTGCCGGAACGGTCTACGGCAAGGCAAAGGCCGCGGGTCGAGAAGTTGCGTTCACCAGCGCCATGTGTCCGTCGCAACTCGGAACCTTCACGCCGGGCGCAACGTCATCGGCGGTGTACGACCCAACCGCAGGAGGCGTGACCGCACCGACACCCGGAGCAGGTTCGACCGCACCGAGCGCAGGAAGCGGAAGCAGCAGTGGTGGCGGCGCAACCGCACCGTCGACAGGTTCCGGTGGAGCGATGCCGAGCCTCGACGGTGGGGCGACAGGTGTTTGCACGATCAACGGCAGCAAGTACGGCTCGGCGAAGCTCGGACCGACCTCGCGCCAGTTCACCAGCGCCATGTGCACGATGGCAAAGGGAACCTTCGCCGCGGGCGAAACCTCGTCCGCAATCTTCGATGCAACCGCGATCGCGGCAACAACACCTGCACCCGCCGGTGGCGGAACCGCAGCACCCGGTGGTGCGGCACCCGCTGCAGGTGGCGGTTCTCTCGCCAGCCTGATCGGTGGCGGATCCGTGCCGGGCGTGTGCAAGGTCGGTGGAGTTTCGTACGCGAAGGTCGAGGCGATGCCCGGCCAGGTTCTGCCGTTCATCGAACTGATGTGCAAGGGCATGCCCGGTGGTGAGTGGGTGACGGGTGGTGCGGGTACCGCGACCCTCATGCAGGACGCACTGCGCAAGATCGTCGCATCGTCGCCGAAAGGTTCCGGACCGGTTCTCGAAATTCCCGGCGGCATCGAAGTGCCTGCCGGTTTCAAGTTGCCGGAAGGTGCGCTGACCGTCGACAAGTTGATCGGCAAATTGCCCGCCAATTTCGACCCCAGCAAGGGCCTCACGCTCGACGAGTTGAAGAAGCTCGCACCGACGGAGTTCATGAACTTCGACGCGAAGTCCGTCGCGGGCCTGAAGCCCGAAACGCTCGGACTTCTCAGCCCCGACCAGATGAAGATGATGAACCCCGAAGCCATGAAAGGCCTCAGCCCCGATCAGCTGAAGAACATGGCGCCCGAGGCGTTCCAGGGAATGACGCCCGAGCAGATGAAGGCAATGGGCGCCAAGCTGTTCTCGAACTTCGACCCCGAAAAGATGAAGAACATGGCCGCCGAAGCAATGGCGGGCATGACACCCGAACAGTTCAAGTCGATGGCGACGAACGCGCTGAGCGCACTGTCCCCCGACCAGATGGCTCAAATGGGTGCCAGCATCTTCAAGTCGATGGACCCGAAGAAGATGATGGCCATGGCCGCCGAAGCAATGGCCGGCATGCAGCCCGACCAGCTGAAGAGCCTCGGAGCAAACGTCTTTGGTTCGATGAAGGCCGATCAACTCGATCAGATGTCACCCGAAGCATTCCAGGGAATGCTGCCCGCGCAAATGATGAAGCTGCGCGCGACGATGATGGCGGTGCTCTCGCCCGAGCAGATCGACGAAATGAGCGCGAAGGTGCTGAAGGTTCTGAACCCTTCGCAGTTCATGAAGTTGGCACCAGATGCACTCGCCGAGATCGACCCGACGAAGGTTCCCTCTCTGCCCACCGGTGCACTCGGGAAGTTGACCGATGCACAAGCCGAGGCATTGCAACCCGATCAGGTCGAGGCCATGACCACGAAGCAACTGAAGGCGTTGAACCCGAAGTCGGCCGACTCGTTCACACCGGAACAACTCGACGACCTGACCCCGAGTGAGGTCAAGTCGCTGACGCCGGCGTTCCTGAAGGGCCTCTCCGACGAAGCCAAGGAAGCATTGACGAACTGATCGTCGACCGAAAAAGGCCCGGCCACTTTGGTGGTCGGGCCCTTTTTCATTTTGCGGCGTACGTCTCGCGGAGGTCTTTCTTCAATACCTTGCCTGTTGCATTGCGAGGTAACGGGTCGTTCGTCCAGAACACATGGGCGGGAACCTTGAATGCCGAGAGGCGCGACTTCAGGTGCACGATGAGTGACTCGGTGGATTGTGCGCCGTGACCGTCCTTCGGCACGACAACTAACGCGACTTCTTCCATGAGGGTGGGGTGCGGCACACCGAACACCGCGCAGTCGGCAACCGACTCGTGTTCGAACACCGCGGCCTCTACCTCGGCGCAGTACACATTCTCTCCCCCGCGGATCACCATGTCCTTGATGCGGTCGACGACGAACAGGAACCCGTCCTCGTCGACGTAGCCCGCATCACCCGAATGGAACCACCCGTTCGTGAACGACTTTTCCGTCGCCTCGGGTTTGTTCCAGTAGCCACGAACGTTCATCGGACTCTGGATCCACACCTCGCCGATGGCGCCGGTCGGCAGGTCGTTGCCCTGTTCGTCGACGATGCGAATATCGGTGCCGATCATCGGCTGGCCAACCGAGTCCTTCTTTCCGAAGTACGCCTTGCCCGCATTGCCCACGACGGCCGACGTGGTTTCCGTGAGGCCGTAACCGTTGGTCGGGCTCACCTTGCCCGAGAAGTCGCTTTGGATGCGCGCAATCGAATCGGGCGGCACGGGCGACCCACCCTGCGAGATCGTCGACAGGCTCGACAGATCGTGCTTGTCGTAGTCGGGATGCTCCAGCAAAGAACGAATGACGGCGGGCACTCCCGAAATCTGTGTGATCTTGTGCTTCTCGATGAGGCGCAACGCTTCGGCGGCATCCCACTTGTACTGCGTGACGAGCGCCCCACCGGTGGCCGGCGCGACGCTGACGCCCGTGACACCTGCGATGTGGAAGAAAGGAAACGTCCACAACGCGGTCGGCTGGCGCTTCACCGCGGGTTTCGGTGCGTTCGGGTCGGCGAGCGCAGCATTCTGCGCGGCGCGGAACAGACCGTTCCACACGTTGGTCACGTGGTTGCGGTTGCTGCCGACGGCACCCTTCGGGAACCCTGTGGTGCCCGAGGTGTAGAGAATCGTCGCGTCGTCGTCGGGTGCGATGTCGACCTCGGGCAGGGTGGCATTCGCATCGGCGATCGTGTCGACCCACGGGGTGACCCCGGGTCGCGCCTCGCCACGCACGACGACGGCGTGACGCACACCGACGTCTCGCAAGAGGTCGTCGCTCAGACGATCGAGACGTTCACCGTCGACAATGACGACGGTGGTTCCCGAATCGGACAGCGCATACCTCAGCTCCTCGGCGATCCACCAGGCGTTCAGGCTGACGCTGATCGCACCAATGCTTTGGATCGCCCAGTAGGCGATAGCCCATTCGGGGTAGTTGCGCATGCCGATGGCGACGCGGTCGCCTTTCTGCACGCCGTGGTTGGTCAACCAGCGCGCCAGAGAACGCACCATCTCGTGCGCACGACCAAAGGTGATGACGTCGTCGCCGTAGATGAGGTAAGGAACGTCGCCGCGTGCGGCCCCGATCAACCACAGGTCGCGCAGCGAGCCGGGTGCGGTGGCGAACACACGCAAGGGAACGCCGTGAACGGGGACCGTGCGAATTTCAAAGGATCCGCCCGGACCCGTGAGTTGTGCGATGACGTCGTCTTCCCTGGTGCCCATTGCGGGGCGAAGTTATCACCGCAAGAAGATGCGGTATTCCAACGCATACCGGCCGGGTACGACTCGGTACTCGGGCAGCGTGTCCGGCCCACAGCTCGCGGTGCCGAGCCCTCGGTGCGCTGCATCGAGATGCACCGTCAAGTGGTCGCGCCGCACCAGTTCGGTTTGGTC
>DAINNS010000090.1:0-6216 GCA_036735765.1 Ilumatobacteraceae bacterium
GCCGCCCACTTCGCGGGCCGTGTCGTGCACCGCAGAGGCGACGCCCGCCTTGTCGCGCGTGACCGAACCCATCACGGCTTCGGTGGCGGGTGACGTCACGCAGGCCAGACCCGACGCGAGGAAGAACATCGACGGAACGATGACGGCCCAGTAGCTGGTCGAAGGTGTCATCTGCGAGGCGATGACCAAGCCGATCGACATCGACAACAAGCCCCATGCAACGACCCGTTTGGTTCCGAAGCGCAGCGCAAGGCGAGCCGCCGACGGTGCAGTGATGCCGGCCGCCACGGCGAAGGGAAGTGTGTGCAGGCCGGAACTCAGCGTCGAGTAGCCGCGCACGTACTGGAAGTACTGCGTGACGAGGAACGTGAACCCGAACAGCGCGAAAAACGCGATGAAGATCGCGGTCGAGCCGGCACTGAAGCGCGCGTTGCGGAACGTGCGCACGTCGAGCAACGGATTCGGCACGCGCAATTCCCAGGCGATGAACGCCGCGAGAAGCAAAATCACCGCGACGAAGCTGCCCAGCGTGGTGCCCGACGCCCAACCACGGTGCGGGCCCTCGATGACGGTGAAGACGAGCAGCCCGATCATTGCGATGGAGAGCACGAAGCCGAGAGGCTCGATGTGATGTCCAGACGGGTCTTTCGACGTCGGCACGAGTCGCCATCCGAGCAAGAGCGCGATGGCGACGATCGGCACGTTGATGAGGAACACCGAGCCCCACCAGAAGTGCTCGAGCAACAAGCCGCCGGCGACGGGCCCGAATGCGACCGCGGCTCCGGACACCGCCGACCACACGCCGATCGCCTTGGCGCGTTCGACGGGATCGGTGAACACGTTGGTGATGATCGCGAGCGTCGCGGGGAACACGAGCGCGGCCCCGACGCCCATCGCTCCACGCCAGAAGATGAGACTCGAAGTGGAGTCAGCAAACGCCGCCATTGCGGAACACGCTGCGAAGAGAACAAGGCCGACCTGAAGCGTTCCCTTGCGACCGAACCTGTCGCCGATGCCACCACCCGCGAGCAACAACCCGGCGAACACGAGGCTGTAAGAGTCGACGATCCACTGCAGAGCCGAGGTTCCCGCGTCGAGCTCGCGTGACAGCGTGGGCAGGGCAACGTTCACGATGAGGTTGTCGACCACCACCATGAAAAGCGAGAGGCACAAGACCACGAGGATCCGCCAGCGGTTCTTTTCCACGAAGGGGTCGGAGACGTCCATACCTGACAGTGTCTACAATTTACTTGACATTGTCAAGCCCTTCAGACATTAATCCCGACCAAAGTTGTCGGGAATGGGCGAAACGCCGTTAGCGTGCCGCCCATGGCACTACGACTCGGCGATACCGCACCCGACTTCACAGCAGAGACCACCCAGGGCACGATCAACTTCCACGAGTGGCTCGGCAACTCGTGGGGCGTTCTCTTCTCTCACCCCAAGGACTTCACCCCGGTGTGCACCACCGAATTGGGCTACGTCGCGCGCATCAAGCCCGAGTTCGACAAGCGCAACGTGAAGGTCATCGGCTTGTCGGTCGACCCCGTCGACTCGCACCTCAAGTGGGAGGGCGACATCGGCGAAACACAGGGCACGCCCGTGAACTTCCCGATGATCGGTGACCCCGACCGCAAGGTCAGCGACCTCTACGACATGATCCACCCGAACGCGAACGACACGCTCACCGTGCGGTCGGTGTTCGTCATCGGGCCCGACAAGAAGGTCAAGCTCACGATCACCTACCCCGCCTCGACGGGTCGCAACTTCGACGAGGTGCTGCGCGTCATCGACTCGCTTCAGTTGACGGCGAACTACAAGGTGGCGACGCCTGCCAACTGGAAAGACGGCGACGACGTCATCATCGGCGCGGCCGTCAGCGACGAAGAAGCAAAGACCCTGTTCCCCGGCGGCTGGAAGGCGATCAAGCCCTATCTGCGCGTGCTTCCGCAGCCGAACAAGAAGTAATCAGCCGATCATCACCGGCCGAAGAGCTGGTGGTTCGTTTCGACCCATTCGCGCACCGCGGGAGCAAGCATCCCGAGGTTGCCGAGTGGGTCGTTACGTATCTGGGTGGCGCTGATCGGCACGTTGACGCGCGGTTCGTCGACGACCACTGCTTCTGCACCGAGTCGGCGGGCAAGTTCGGCCACATACGAGTCCGACGAGAAAACCGCGTGTGGTCCGGTGTCGTGGGGCCAACGGGAACGGAAGAGCGCGATCCACTTCGCCCACAGTTCCTCGTCGTTCCAGTCGGTGTCGAGATTGTGGGCGACCTGTCGCACGATGACGTTGGGGTGCAGGTCGGCGAGCCAGCGTGCGCGCAGTTCGCCCGGCACCGTCTCACCATCGCGGGTGTTCACGAAAACCACCAGGCGACCACAGCGCCGTGCCGCTTCGTCGATGAACCACGAGTGACCAAGATGCGGCGGGTGGAATCGGCCGACGATCAGCCCGGTTTCGAACACTTCCACCATCCCATTATTTCGTGCGTGTCGTTGCCTCGTGCGGGAAGTGTCACCATAGAGGTCATGGACGTCTTCGAAGCAATGGGAACAGCCCGCGCGATGCGCTTTTTCAAGCCCGATCCCGTGCCCCAGGACCTGCTCGACAAGGTGCTGTGGGCCGCGACGCGTGCCAGCAGCCCGAACAACACACAGGGCTGGGACTTCGTGGTAGTCACCGACGCAGCGGTGCGCAAGCAGTTGGGCGACCTCTTCAAACCGTTCGCAGATCGGGTCGCTGCAATGCCGGTGCCCGACAATGCCGTCGACCGTCGCACTCTCGCGGGGGCAAAGAACCTCGGCGCGAACATGGGGAACTTTCCGTGCATCATCTTCGTGTGCGGCCACAACGTGTACCCGCCGGGCGCACCGCGCGAGACCTTCATGTACTCCGCCGTCTATGCCGCCAGCCAGAACCTTGTCGTTGCGGCCCGCGCACTTGGCCTCGGCGCGGCGTTCACCACATTGCACGGCATGTTCGAAGCCGACATCCGACGCATCCTGCGCATTCCCGATGGTGTCTTCATCGGTACGACGATTCCGCTCGGATACCCCGACGGACCGACCGGGCCCGTATCACGCAAGGACGTTGCCGAAGTCGTTCACTACGACGGCTGGTAGAACGCTTCAGCGCGGCTGGCTGCCCGGAGCGGCCAGCACGGTGGTCGACATCTCCTCGGGTTCGCAGCCCGAGATGATGAGCATCTTGCTGAATCCGTGGAAGAGCGCGAGACCGATGCCCAGTTCCGCCAGTTCCGCCGCATCGAACTCGGCGGCGATGCGGTCTTGAACATCGGTTGGCGGCGGGCCTTGTGCGGCGAGGAAGGCATCGGCGAATGCAATGGCAAGTTTTTGACGCGTCTCGAGTCGTGACGATTCGTATTCATCGTCGATCAGGTCGACTTCCTCTTCCGTCAGGTTGCGCTGCTCCACGACCGTGAAGCGAATGTTGCGTCAATATCCGCAGTCGGTGATGCGCGCGTTGCGCACCCGTGCGGTTTCCTTCGACGCGTGGTCGAGAACCCCGCGGTTCCAGAATTCGCCGTACAACTCGAAAAAAGCGGCGGCGAGGCCGGGCTGATGGGCGAGGATCGACCCGAACACCGAGCGAGCATTCGGATCGACCGGTGCGAGGCGTGGCGTTGTCGACATCAGCCCACCTTTTCCAATTTTCCCAGACCGTCGGCGAGCGCCATACGGAAGAGCATCGCAACGATTTGCGGTTCGTCGAAGTGTTGTTTCAACGCGGCGAACTGGCTGTCGGTGACGCCGTGTACGTCGACCACGAACTGTTCGGCGATCATGTGCACGGCGGTTTCAGCGGGTGTGAGGTCTGCGATGTCGACGCGCGACAGACCGAGAGCGCCGCGGATTGCGTTGCTGATCACTTCCGCGGTGCGACCGGGGCACGCCGACTCGACCTTGTCGCCGAGCGCCGTGAGGTACGGATGCAGGTGGACATTCGCCGATGGATCAACCCTCACGTTGTCACCCCCTTTGGATCGCTTGTAGAACAGACTAGTGAACTCCACTTCCCCGGTCCCCCAGACCCACATCGCAGCGGCCAGCGCGGTCGATGCCTCGAAGATCTACGGCAAGGGCGACAGCGAAGTTCGCGCCCTCGACGGAGTCACCGTGGAATTCCGCAGCGGTGAGTTCACCGCAATCATGGGGCCGAGCGGTTCGGGCAAGTCGACACTGATGCACTGCCTCGCGGGTCTCGATTCGCTCACTTCGGGACGCGCGTTCATCGGTGACGTCGAGCTGTCGACGTTGAGCGAACGTCAACTCACGCACCTGCGTCGCGAACACGTGGGCTTCGTCTTCCAGGCCTTCAACCTCATTCCCACTCTCAGTGCGCGCGAGAACATCGAACTCCCCCTCGACCTCGGTGACGTCGAACCCGATTCGCCGTGGGTCGACCGGGTCATCGACGCCGTCGGGCTGCGCGATCGTCTCGACCACAAACCCGCGGAACTCTCGGGCGGCCAGCAACAGCGTGTCGCCGTGGCCCGTGCACTTGCCAGCAAGCCGAAGATCATCTTCGCCGACGAGCCGACCGGCAACCTCGACAGCAAGTCAAGCTCCGACGTGCTCGGGTTCATGCGCCGCGCGGTCAGCGAATTCGGCCAGACCATCGTCATGGTCACGCACGACCCCAACGCCGCCTCGTACGCCGACCGCGTCATCTTCCTCGCCGACGGCAAGGTTGTCGACGAAATCAGCGAGCCCACCGCCGAGCGCGTGCTCGACCGCATGAAGCGCCTCGCCTGACACCATGTCGTCACCCGTCCTTCGGCTGACCGTTCGCGGTGTGCTTGCGCGCAAGTTCCGCGTGCTCCTCACCGCCTTTGCGATCGTTCTCGGCGTCGCATTCGTCTCCGGTGCATTCATGCTCACCGACAGCGTGAAGGGAGCCATCAACGGTCTGTTCGACGAATTGCAGGGCGAGGTCGACCTCGAGGTGCGCGCACGCATCGCCTTCGGCGACGAGGCGACCGCCCAGCGCGACCCTGTGCCGACGACGCTCGTCGACACCATCGCTGCAGTCGATGGTGTTCGCACCGTCGAAGTGAACATCCTGCGTCAGGCCACGATCATCAAGACGAACGGCAAGCCACTGCAGACCTCCGGACCGTCGTTCGGTATCGCGTGGTACGGCACCGCGGGCCTCGACGGGCGGTTGATCCTCGAGGGTCGCGAGGCACGCGGCCCCGGAGAGGTGGCGATCGACAAGAAGTCGGCGGAACGTGCCGGCTACGCGATCGGCGAAACCGTGCCGATCGTCGGCCCGAACGGCAGCGGTGAATTCACGCTCGTCGGTCTCACTGGCACGAAGACGACCGAAGGCGGTGGCGGTGCAAGCGTCAGCGCGTTCGACCCCGCAACCGCCGACGAATTCCTGGGCACGAAC
This sequence comes from Ilumatobacteraceae bacterium, assembly GCA_036735765.1. Classification (GTDB taxonomy): domain Bacteria; phylum Actinomycetota; class Acidimicrobiia; order Acidimicrobiales; family Ilumatobacteraceae; genus F1-20-MAGs119. The sequence continues at coordinate 5,419 of DAINNS010000090.1, forward strand.
GGTCGGGTCGACTCGATCCTCATCGGTCTTACCGACGGTGCCTCGCAGGGTGCGGTACAAGACGCGGTCGCGGCAGCGATCGGCGCCGATGCCGACGACGCGCTCTACGAGGTGATCACCGGTGATCAGTCGGCGAAGGAAACGGCCGGGGCGATCAACGACATCATCGACATCTTCGGCAAGGTGCTGCTCGGTTTCGCCGCGATCTCGCTGTTCGTCAGCGCCTTTCTCATCTTCAACACGTTCGCGATCATCGTCAGCCAGCGACTGCGCGAACTCGCACTCTTGCGTGCCATCGGTGCCGACATCCGCCAGATCCGCATCATGATCCTCGGCGAATCGGGCATCATCGGCTTGCTCGCAACCGCGCTCGGCATCGCGGGAGGTGTTCTCGTGTCCAAGGGCATCACTGCCCTCTTCAATGCCACGGGCGCAGCGTTCCCGTCAGCATCGACCGTCATTTCTGCCCGCACGATAGCGGTGTCGCTTCTCGTCGGCGTCGGCGTCACCCGGCTTGCCGCGTTCGTTCCTGCAGCGCGCGCCGGACGCATTCCGCCCGTTGCGGCGATGCGACCCGAGGTCGGATTCTCGAGCATGCAGCGCAACAAGCGCCTCGTTGTCGCCACCTCGACCTTGCTGGTCGGCATCGTTCTCTTCGTCGTCGGCCTCTTCGTGCAGCCCAGCGGCACGATCGGCATCCTTCTCGCGTCCGCGGTCGGCGCATTGATGATCTTCCTCGGAGTTGCCAGCCTGTCGCAGTCAGTTGCTGCGCCCGTCAGCCGCATCATCAGCAACATC
>DAINNS010000091.1:0-6190 GCA_036735765.1 Ilumatobacteraceae bacterium
ATGGACGAGTACTTCGGTTCGTGCACCAACCACGGTGAATGCGAAGCGGCCTGTCCGAAGGAGATCTCGATCGACGTGATCGCCCTCGCCAACTCCGACTACCGCAAGGCGAAGATCAAGAACCGCAAGCAACTCGCTCGCAACTGAGCACGCTTCGCGGGTGAACCACCCGTGGCGTTGCGGGTAACGTCGGGACATGGCAGCCAACGCGACTCCACCCACCTCTCTCGCCACGACCCTCGGCGCGCTGCGCGCGTCGGGCTGGCAGTCGGTGCCGGTGAAAGACGAGATGCGTCGCAACGCGATCGCGAAGATCCGCGCGGGCGAACCGCTCTTCGACGGGGTGATGGGTTACGAGCACACGGTGATGCCGCAGTTGGAAAACGCACTGTTGGCGGGCCACGACATCGTGTTCCTCGGCGAGCGCGGTCAGGCAAAGACGCGCATGATCCGCTCTCTCACGGGTCTTCTCGACGAGTGGATGCCGATCATCGCCGGCAGCGAAATCAACGACGATCCGTACAACCCCGTGTCGCGCCATGCGCGTGACTCGGTCACGCAGATGGGTGACGACACGCCGATTGCGTGGGTGCACCGCTCCGAGCGCTACGGCGAGAAGTTGGCAACACCCGATACGTCGATCGCCGACCTCATCGGTGAGGTCGACCCGATCAAGGTCGCCGAGGGCCGTTACCTCTCCGACGAACTGACCCTGCACTACGGCCTCGTGCCGCGCACGAACCGTGGCATTTTCGCCATCAACGAACTCCCCGACCTCGCCGAGCGCATCCAGGTCGGTCTGCTCAACGTGTTGGAAGAGCGTGACGTGCAGATTCGCGGCTACAAGATCCGCCTTCCGCTCGACGTCGTTCTCGTCGCGTCGGCCAACCCCGACGACTACACCAACCGCGGTCGCATCATCACTCCGTTGAAGGACCGGTTCGGCAGCCAGATCCGCACGCACTATCCGCTCGAGATCGCGACCGAGGTCGAAATCATCCGCCAGGAAGCGCGCCCCGCGTCGAGTGCCGGCGTCGAAGTCCACGTGCCCGCATTCATGGACGAGGTCATTGCAACCTTCAGTCACCTTGCGCGGGCCAGCAACAACATCAGCCAGCGCAGCGGTGTGTCGGTGCGTCTCTCTGTGAGCAACCACGAGATCATGGTGGCCAACGCCGTACGCCGCGCGTTGCGCGCAGGTGACGTCGTCGTTTCGCCACGTGTCAGCGACCTCGAAGCTCTTGCTGCATCGACGTCGGGCAAGGTCGAAGTCGAGGTGCTCGAGGACGGCCGCGAGGGTGCGATCCTCGACCATCTCGTGAAGAGTGCCGTTCTGCAGGTCTACAAGCGTCTGGCGACGCCCGCGACGGTGAACGTGGAGAACGTGAATGAAGTACTCGCGGCCTTCGAGGGTGGCATCGTTGCCCACACCGGCGAAGACGTGACCTCTACGCAGCTGGTCGGCCTGTTCGAGTCGGTTCCCGCTCTGCGGCCGATCGTCAACGTGTTCACGGGTGGCGACGAGTCACCCGCCGTGGTGGCGAGTGCCGTCGAGTTCGTTCTCGAGGGCCTGCATCTGTCGAAGCGCCTCAACAAGGACTCGGCCGGAACCAGCGCGACCTACAGATCCAAGGCTTGACCGTCGGGTAGAGCGGCGACGAGTCCGGCCACGGCCGAGGTGTCGCCCAGCCAGACGTGATGAAGCCGTGCGCCGCCGTCACGGGTTTCCGCGACGAGCGAGCGAACCGCATCGAAGAGGTCGGCGTGCTGCGCATCGGTCGCGGTATCGGGAAGCCCGACGAGCGAGACGTCGAGTGGTGAGAAGCGTTCGGCAACGGAAAAGACGTGTTTGACGACGCCGTCGCGCCAACGCCGCATTGCATCGCCCGATGCGAACACCGCCTGATCGGGAAACGACAGGGAGATGCCCGCGAAGCCGCGTTCGAGTCCGGCGATGTCGCGCGCGATACGACCCGGCATTTCGAGCCGGCCGCGCAATAGTGCGTCGCGGAAAACGGTGACGACCTCGTTCGTGGCGCCGACATGCGCGACATCGAGACCGCATTCGAGACGTGCATCGCCGAGCAGTCGCGCGGCTGCCGCGAGACTTCGCACGACACCCCCGAATGCATCGGCGAACTTCGCCTCGTCGGCGATCTCCGGGTCGCGTGACCCGACACGCCAGCCCTCATGCAACAGGGCAATGGGTGTCTCGAACGGCACCCATCCGCTGGCAGCGTCCCCGATCGCGTCGGCGAGTGCGTCGACGTAACGCGGCCAGAATCGCTCGGTTGCCTTCGCGTCGGCGAAGGCACCTTCGTTGAGGAACCAGCCGGGCAGGCGGTTGCCGCACAGCGTGGGCCATACCTCGATGCCCATTGCCACCACCCGCGTGACGAACTCGTTGAGTTCGTCGAGGTGACGGGCAGCGACGCGACCCTCGGCAGGGAAGACCGCGGACCAATTGACCCTCACACGCAGAGCGGTGACGCCACGTGTCGCCAGTGCGGCCACGTCGGCGATCGCCGCCTCACGGCGTACGGGATCGGAGACGAACGTGGTGCGGACGCCGAGGGCGGTCACATCACGAAGGGCGAACGGGTCCACAGTTCGCCCGTGTCGTTGCGATCGGCGATGACCGGGTCGCCCGACAACGTGTACACCGCGACCGGCTCGCTGAATCCGCGAAGGTCGAGCGGTGCGTGCGGAATCGTGTGGACTCCCTCGGGAAGATCCTCGACCTGTTCGATCGGAATGAGCACCTCGAAGGCGCCCGCGGCGTCGCACAGTCGGGCGGCCGTGTTGACCGCCGAGCCGATGTAGTCGTCGCCCTCGAAGAGGAGTGCGTAGCCGGTCGAAAGACCGATGCGCAGTGTGAGCGGGGCGCACACCGTCGCGGCCCGACGCTGCAGTTCCATGGCGAAGACGACGGCGTCGGCCTGGTCGACCGAGACGATCATGAGACCGTCACCCAGCCACTTGGCGATGCGGACGCCACGCTCGGAGGCCACGTCGCGGGCAACGGCCCGGAACGCGGCGAGAAGCTTGCCGGCGGCGTCGTCACCCTGGGTTTCGGTGAAATGCGTGAACCCCGAGAGGTCGACGAAGGCGAAGGTGCGGGGGACGCGCATGCACCCTCAGGTTACGCCAAGTAGGTTCTCTTTCATGTCGACCCGGTTCACCTATTCCCGCTGGGACGGGACACAAAAGGGGTTCGAACTCGACGCCGATTCGTTGCTCGAGGCCGTCACCGACGACCTGCTGTACCACGGCGACGTGAACAGCGCGTTGCGTCGCTTGATGCAGCAGGGCATGACCGACCGCAATGGCGAACGCATCGCCGGCCTGCGCGAGATGCTCGACAAGGTTCGTCAGCGTCGCGAGGAAATTCTCGAGCGCTCCGATCTCGGCGGCGTGTACAAGGAGATCGCCGACGCCCTCGACGACATCGTCGACGAAGAGCGTCATCAACTCGACCGCAACGTCTCCGAGGCCGATGCAAGTGGCGACCAGCGCCGTGCCGACAACGCGCGCAACGCCGCGGCAGAGAAACACATGGAGCTCGAGATGCTCCCGTCCGATCTGGCCGGCAAGGTGAAGGGTCTCCAGAACTACAACTTCGAGTCGGCCGAGGCGCAGCAGCGCTTCGACGAGTTGATGGACAAACTTCGCGAGCAGTTGATGCAGCAGTTCGTCGACCAGATGTCGGGCGCGATGCAGAACATGACCCCACAGGACATGCAGCGCATGAAGGACATGATGGCGGCGCTGAACGACATGCTCGACCGCCACGCGAACGGTGAGGATCCGCGGTTCGACGACTTCATGGCCGAGTTCGGAGACTTCTTCCCGGAGAACCCGCAGAACATCGAGGAGCTCATCGAACTCCTCGCCGAACGCATGGCCCAGATGCAGGCGATGATGAATTCGATGACGCCCGAACAAAGGGCGCAGCTGCAGCAATTGTCGGAACAGCTACTCGGTGACATGGACCTGCAGTGGCAGGCGAACCGTCTCGGTGAACACCTGCAGAACATGGCCCCGCAGGCCGGGTGGGAGCGCAGTTACGACTTCCGGGGTGACCAGCCGATGGGCATGGGCGAGGCAATGCAGGCGATGCAGGAACTCTCGGGCCTCGAGGAGCTCGAGAGTTTCATGCGCAACGCCACCAACCCGGGTGCGCTCGCCGAGGCCGACATGGACAGGGTCCGTGAATTGCTGGGTGAAAACGCCGCGCAGTCGCTCGAACGTCTCGCGCAAATGACGAAAATGCTCGAGGACGAGGGCCTGATCAACCAGACCGAGGGACGAATCGAATTGACCCCGAAGGGCCTGCGAAAGATCGGCCAGAACGCGCTACGGGACCTCTTCAACAAGCTGGCCAAGGACAAGATCGGCCAACACCAGATGCGCGAATCGGGTGGCGGGCACGAGCGAATGTACGAAACCAAGCAGTACGAATACGGCGATCCGTTCCGTCTCGACCTGCAGCAGACCCTGCGCAACGCGTTGCGCAGACAGGGGGGAGGCACCCCCGTGCGGCTCGAACCCGACGACTTCGAGATCGAGCGCACCGAACACGTCACCACCACTTCGACCGTGTTGATGATCGACCTGTCGATGTCGATGCCGATGCGTGACAACTTCCTGCCCGCGAAGAAGGTCGCGATGGCGCTGCATTCGCTCATCACTTCGCAGTATCCGCGTGACTACATCGGCCTCGTCGGCTTCAGCGAGTCGGCTCGTATTCTCACCGCCGCACAGATCCCCTCTGTTTCGTGGGACTTTGTCTACGGCACCAACATGCAGCACGGCTTCATGCTCGCCCGGCAGTTGTTGGCGAAACAGCACGGAACGAAACAGATCATCATGATCACCGACGGTGAACCGACGGCCCACATCACCCGCAACGGTGACGTCTATTTCAACTATCCGCCGGTGCGCGAAACGATCGAGGCGACTCTCGCCGAGGTGATGCGCTGCACGCGCGAGAAGATCGTCATCAACACCTTCATGCTCGATGCGACGAGCGGGCTGCGTTCGTTCATCGAGCGCATCACCGAAATGAATCACGGACGTGCGTTCTTCACCACGCCCGAGACGTTGGGTGACTATGTCCTCGTCGACTTCATCGAGCACAAGCGACGTCTTTCGCGGGCTCGCTGAGGGCTGAAACCCTTGTGCTGCAAGGGTTTCAGAGGGGTCGAAGCGAAAAAGTCCCGATTTTTTCGGCCTCGTTCGTGGCGTCACATGCGCACTTGCTTATTTTGCAAGGATTTGGCACAATGTCAACGATGTAATTACAAGCCTGCCATCACAGGCATGCCACAAGTTGGGGGACACCGTCCGGCTCAACACGAGCCGGAGGGCGACGGTGGATGTCGGTGACTGCAGGACGGGAGGCAATCCATGCAATTCCCAGAACAAGAATCTGTGGACAATTCAGAGCTCAGCACGGAACGCGGCTGGCAAGACGAGGCCAACTGCCTCGGCGTCGATCCGGATCTTTTCTTTCCCGAACGCGGTGCATCGACCCGCGAGGCCAAAGAGGTGTGTCGTGGTTGCGTCGTTCGCAACGAATGCCTCGAGTACGCCCTGGTCAACGGCGAGAAATTCGGTATCTGGGGCGGTCTCTCCGAGCGTGAGCGTCGTCGCTTGCGCCGCGCCCGCGCCCAGGCCAGTCGCAAAGTCGTATGACTTCATCAACAAAGTCGTCTGACTTCGTGAACAAAGTCGTCTGACGTAGTTATTTGAGTCGTGACTCGACCGTGCGGTCGGGTCCGATGTCGAGAAGCACCCACCGTGATGGGTCGTTCATTTGCAGGTGGCGTTCGGTGATGAGGCCCACCAATTCGGCGGCGACCACGCGCGTACCTGCCACCGTGGCCTCTGCGGCGACCGCGTCGTACGCCGCAGAAACGCTGATGTGGTCGGCATCGACGATGTTCATGCTCACCTGTGCCGCATCGCCGACCGTGAAGGCCAAGGTGCGCAGACCCGGCCGACGCACGCGTGCGGCGATGGCTTTCGCGATCGTCAGGTCCGGCGTGGCGAGAAGCACGTTGTAGGCGATCAACACGGGACGGACGCCGACACACACCGCACCTGCGCTCGGGTGTGGTCGATGAGGGCCGAGGTCGGGCTGCAGCGTCTTCCACGCCTCAAGGCGGAAATCGGGGAGTGTGCGCTC
>DAINNS010000092.1:0-6135 GCA_036735765.1 Ilumatobacteraceae bacterium
GCACGTTGATGGTGAACCCGCAGACGAAACCGTGGGGCATCGAGGTCTATGCGGCGAACGACGTCGTGCCCGCCACCCTCGACCAGTGGGGCACCCGCGTGGCGAAGAACTACGGAACGGAGGTCGGGGCCACCACCTTCGTCGTGGCAGACCCAGCCAAGTACCTGCTGGTGTGGTTCCGCGAAGCCGGGGTCAGCTCGGCTTGCAGCACGAAGAACCCCTTCCAAGGAGTTCTCGCCGGCGCTGCCTTTACCGTTTCTCCGGCAGCGCCATAACGCTGCCTTCACGGCCGCTTCATAGCGACAAGAACTAGCCTGCGGGCGTGAACGCGGGCGCCGTCGACGTCGAGCAGGCCGACCTGCTCACGCGGGCCCGGGCCGGCGAACGATCCGCCGTCGATGCGCTGTTGCGCCTGCACTACGACGCCGTGCACGCAGTGTGTCACCGCATGGTTCTGTCGCGGGAAAGCGCCGACGACGCTGTCCAGAACGCGCTTCTGGCGATCGTGCGGGGTCTTCCCCGCTTCGATGGTCGCGCGAGCCTGTCGACGTGGATCTACCGCATCGCCACCAACGCCGCCATCGACGAGATTCGTCGAGTCCAGCGCGCACCACGGGCGGCCGACCCCACGGTTCTGGTGGCGACCGAGACCGCCAACCCCGATTCCGACCCGACAGCGGGTCTTGCCGAACACCTCGACCAGTCGAGTGTGGTGGCGGGAGCGTTGGCGAAGGTGCCCCACGACTTTCGGGTCGCTCTCGTGCTGCGGTACGTGGCCGACCTCGACTATGCCGAGATCGCCGAGGTGCTGGGGGTTCCCGTCGGCACCGTGCGATCGCGTCTGGCCCGCGGCAAAGAAGCCCTCGCCCAACATCTCGACGGGTCGGGCGCGGTGACGGGACAAACGTCCGCGGGGGAACCAAACTTGACCGACGAAACGTCACACCAGACGGACAACTCACCATGACCGATCCCACCACCGGCCCGAACGACGACGCGCTCGACGCTGCCCTGCGGGGCATGGCGCGACCTGCCGTCGACCCTGCGCGACGCGAGATGCACATCGCTGCGGCTCTCGATGCCCTCGACGCCGCCACGCCCGACAATGTGGTGTCACTCGCCTCGCGGCGTCGCACCCGGGTGATGACCCTCACCGCGGTTGCCGCCGCAGGCCTGTTCGCCGTGGGTCTGGGCATCGGTCGGGTCAGCGCGCCGCAGGCCGAAACCCCGATCGCCGTGAAGAACGCCGCCCCGGCATCGTCGCCCGACGATTCCGCCGCGATGCCGACGGCTGTCGAGGGATGCCCCGACCTCACTCTCGATTCGCCCGGGGAACTCGTCACCACGTTCGGCTCCTACGCGTTGTACCGCACCACCGAAAGTGGCACGGCCACCCTCATCGTCGTCGATACCGCGGGGTGCACGATCGTCACGCGCGTCGCCGCACCGACAGCCGACGGGGGCTGAGCGTCGGGTCCCACAGTTAGGCTGGCGCGGTGCCGTCGAACCCACTGACCGACCCTGATTGGGCGACAAAAACGGTCGACTTCATCGATCGCTGGGTCGGCCTCGTTCGTGACCGCACCACCCGCCCGCTGATCACCGTCGTGCGGGGCCTCGTCTTCGGGGTCCTCATCATCACCGGCGTCGTTCTGGTCGCCGTTCTCGGTCTCATCGGCCTGACCCGCGGGCTGCAAGCGGCCCTCGATGCCGGACTGAACCGCGACGCCGCGGTGTGGGCCTCGTATCTCATCATCGGCGGCGTTCTCTTTCTCGCCGGCATCGTCATCGCCCGCAAGCAGCGGTCGAGCGACGACATCTAGACAGGAGCAACATGTCCCCGACTCCACACCACCGCGTTCTCATCATCGGCTCGGGCCCGGCCGGCCTCACCGCCGCCATCTACACGGCGCGCGCCAGCCTCGCCCCGCTCGTCATCGAAGGCGAGCCGTCATCGACCACCGACCAACCGGGTGGCCAGTTGATGCTCACCACCGAGGTCGAGAACTTCCCCGGTTTCCCCGAGGGCATCATGGGCCCCGAACTGATGGGCCGCTTCCGCGAACAAGCCGGTCGCTTCGGCGCCACCTATCTCACCGAAAAGGTCGCCCGCATCGACTTCACGGCCAAACCGCTGCGCGTGTGGACCCACGACAAGGAGTTCACCGCCGATTCGGTCATCGTCGCCACGGGTGCGCAGTCGCTGATGCTCGGTCTTCCGCGCGAAACCGACCTCGTCGGCCACGGCGTATCGACGTGCGCCACCTGTGACGGTTTCTTCTTCCGCGGAAAAGAGATTGCCGTCGTCGGTGGCGGCGACAGCGCCGTCGAAGAAGCCGTGTTCCTCACCAAGTTCGCATCGAAGGTGACGATGATCCACCGTCGCGACGAACTGCGCGCGTCGAAGATCATGCGCGACCGCGCGCACGCGAACGAAAAGATCGAGTTCAAGTGGAACAGCCAGGTCGTCGAGCTGAAGGGTGAATCGCAACTCGAAGGCATCACGTTGAAAGACACCGTGACGGGCGAGTTGTCGAACCTCGACGTCAGCGGTCTCTTCATCGCGATCGGTCACCAACCGAACACAAAACTTTTCAGCGGCGTGCTCGACATGGAGGACAGCGGCTACCTGCTCACGCGCAGCGGTTCGTCGTACACGAACGTCCCGGGCGTGTTCGCCTGCGGCGACGTGCAAGACCACACCTACCGCCAGGCGATCACCGCGGCCGGCTCGGGTTGCATGGCCGCAATCGACTGCGAACGCTGGCTCGAAGACCAGCACTGACGCCCGTGGCGGTGCGGTGACCCTCGGGCACGCGCCGTAGACTCTGCCCCATGGCAGACGGCATCGTGACACTCACCAGTTCCACCTTCGACGAAACGGTCAATGCATCCGACAAGCCGATTCTCGTCGACTTCTGGGCCGAATGGTGCGGCCCCTGCAAAATGATCGCGCCGATCCTCACCGAGATCGCAGCCGAACAGAAGGACAACCTCGTCATCGCGAAGTTGAACGTCGACGACCACGGCGACATCGCACAGCGCTTCGGTGTCATGAGCATTCCGACGCTTCTCGTCTTCGACAAGGGCGAGATGAAAAAGCGGATGGTCGGCGCCAAAGGCAAGGGTGCCCTGCTCCAGGAGTTGTCGGAATTTCTGACGCCTTCCCGCTGACCGCGGGTCTTCGCTCGCCGACCGTCAGCGACCTTCAACGACGCCTGCGCACCGCGGGCTTTCTCGTGCGCGACGTCGAAGACGACGGTCTCTACTGTTCGATCACCGAACAAGCGGTCGTCGACTTTCAGGCCTCGCGTGGTTTGCGCTCCGATGGCGTCTGCGATGCGGCCACGTGGACCGCGCTCGTCGAAGCTTCGTGGTCGTTCGGCGACCGCATGTTGTATCTCACCTCGCCCAACCTGCGCGGCGAGGACGTCACCGAACTGCAAACCCACCTGTCGCGCCTCGGCTTCGATGCGGGGCGTATCGACGGCATCTTCGGGCCCAACACGGCCCACGCCGTCAGCGAGTTCCAGAGCAATGCCGGCCTCGCGGTTGACGGCATTTGTTCCACGGCAACAGCGACGGCGATCCTGCGTCTCGGTTCGCAGAGCGGGTCGGGGCCCGGAATCGCCACGTTGCGCGAGGCCGAAAACGTGCTTGCGGCCGAACGCGGCTTTCATCGTGTCGTCATCGGTCAGTTCGGCGGTCTCAGCGGCATCGCGCGCATGGTGTCGCGCGCGCTGCGCGAGCAACATGACGTCGTCATGCTGGTCGACGAACCCGAGGTGTCGTCACATTCGCGTGCGGCGAACCACTTCTCTGCCGACGCCTACCTCGGCCTCGAAGCCCACGGCGAAGCCGACTGCACCATCGCCTACTACCAAGTCCCCGGGTTCACATCGGTGCGCGGCGAAGCACTCGCAACGGCGATCGTCGACGAGTTGTCGGCGGCCCTCCCCGGCCTGAACGTTTCGGCAAGCGGAATGCGGCTCCCTGTTCTCCGCGAAACCCGGATGCCGGCGGTGTTGTGCTCGCTCGGGCCCTTCAACGACATCGTCGACCATGCCCCCGAGGTGGCCGCAGCCATCACCCGCGCATTCGGGACCTGGCAGGCCACGGCGAAGGCCGAATAAGCACGGCGAAAGCCGAATGAGCCCCCAACCTTGAATTTTTCTGAGTTATCCACCGATCACGCCGTGTATTCACAAGGCTTTGGCGGTTTTCCCCATCGTCATCCACAGGCTGTGGGGTTTCTCACCGTCAACTTGACGGTTGGCAAGAATCAACCCTCGAGTGAGAGTTGTAGAATTTTCGTTTAGACTGAGCCAGTCATGCGGCGGTAGATCCGCTCGAGGTCTTCCAGGTCGGCAAACTCCACGCCGATGCGGCCTCGTTTGCCGTTCATCGACACCTGAACCTTGGTCGCCAAGAACTCAGCGAGCAGGCTCTCGAGCTCCAGCAGCCCCGGCGGCGGCAGTTTCGGGTTCGGCGTTGGTGGCTTGGCCTCGTCTGTCTTGGTCTTGCCACCCTGGCGGTCGCGGACCGCTTCTTCGACCGCGCGGACCGACCAGCCCTCGTCGACTGCCCGTCGGGCCAACTGTTCCTGAAAAGCACGGTCGGGGGTGCCCAAGATTGCCTTGGCGTGCCCGGCCGACAGGCGGCCGTCGGCCAACAGATGCTGGATGGCAGGGGGCAATGTGAGGAGGCGTAGCGCGTTGGTGATTGCCGAACGGCTCTTGCCCACCCTCGTCGCCACCTGCTCGTGGGTCATCGAGAAGTCCTCGAGCAACTGCTGGTAGGCGGCCGCTTCTTCGAGCGGCGTCAGGTCCTGGCGGTGCAGGTTCTCGACCAGAGCCTGTTCCACCGAGCCGATGTCTTCGGTCGGCCGCACAACCGCAGGGATGGTGGGCAGGCCCGCTCGGGTTGCCGCCCGCCAGCGGCGTTCGCCGGCAATCAGCTGGAACTTGCCATCGGCGGCCGGCCGCACGAGCACGGGCTGGAGAACGCCGATTGCTCGCACGGAGTCGGTGAGTTCCGACAACGCCGACTCATCGAAGTGCACGCGGGGTTGGTGGGGGTTCGGTTCGATCGATCCCACGGGGATGTCGCGCAGGATCGGACCGTCGACCGGGGTCGAGGTGACCTCGTTGCGCTCGACCAGGTCGGCAGTGATGAGGGCTCCGAGGCCCTTACCCAGCCCGCTTTTCCGTGCCATTGACGATCTCCTTTGCTGCTTTGCGGTAGGCCTGCGCGCCCGTCGACGAGGAATCGAAGGTGGTGATCGGCTGGCCGAACGAGGGTGCCTCGCTCAACCGCACGTTACGGGGAATCACGGTCTCGAGCACCCGCTCGCCGAACTTGGCCCGCAGTTCGGCAACCACCTGGTCGGCGAGGTTCGTCCGCTGGTACATGACACAGAGGAAGGTCGGGTCGGGTAGCGACGGGTTGAGGTTCTTGCGAATGAGGTGCAGGTTCTTCAACAAGATGTCGATGCCCTCGAGGGGTATGTACTCGGTCTGCACCGGGGTGAGGATCTCGGTCGCCGCCGTGAGGGCGTTGACAGTCAACAGACCCACCGACGGCGGACAGTCAATGAGGATGAAGTCCCACTGGTCGGCCACCGGTTCGATGGCCATGCGCAACCGGCTCTCGCGGCCGAACGCGGGGACAAGCTCGATCTCGGCTCCCGCCAGGTTGATGTTCGAGGGGGCAAGGAACAGATTCTTCACCGCGGTCGGCTCGATGGCATCTTCGAGGGGGGTGTCCTGGATGAGGACGTCGTAGACCGTGTGCTCGAGGTCGCGGGTGTCGATTCCCAGCGAACTGGAGGCATTGCCCTGGGGGTCGAGGTCGATGATCAGCGTCCGGAACCCCAACTCGGCAAAACAGGCGCCAAGGTTGACGGTGCTGGTGGTCTTGGCCACACCGCCCTTGTTGTTCGAGACGGCGATGATGCGGGGTCCGCGAGGGGCGTCCATCTACTCAGATTAGCCCACGGGTGTAAAAAGACGGAGGATCCTCGGCCAGAGTTTTCGCCTCGGATTGTTCCACGTGGAACACGTTTTTGATCTCTTTCGGGGTGTTTTTCGACAAAACCGCGTCGTTTTCCCTCAATTTCGATGTTCCACGTGGAAC
>DAINNS010000093.1:0-6113 GCA_036735765.1 Ilumatobacteraceae bacterium
ACACGGATATGTCCGTAGGGCAACGCGAGCGGGGCTCGCCACCGCATCACCAGTGATGATGTCGAAACGTCCGTTGTGTTTCGGGCACTCGATTTCCGTACCGTCGACGAAGCCTTCGGTGAGCGATGCGCGACCGTGGGTGCACACCGCATTGACCGCGAAGATCCGGTCGTCAGCGGTGCGGATGATCGCGACAGCGGTTTCACCCACGGTGACGCCGATGACATCGTCACGCACGACGTCGTCCGTCGCGCCAACGCGATGCCAGCGAGGTTCGCTCACGGCAACACCCGGGCGAGCACGACCGATTGGTCTTTCTTCTGACGGGCGAGGACGGGCACGATCTCACGGATTGCGTGCCAGATACTGCGGTGCGGGGTTGGCAACTGATCAGCGACGGCCGCGTGCAGCTTCGGCAGAGCGTGGTATGGCACCGTCGGAAAGATGTGGTGCTCGAGGTGATAGTTCATGTTGAGGTACATGAACCTGTTCACACGGTTCATCATGACGGTGCGCGTATTGAGGCGGTGGTCGAGCACGTCTTCGGCCAGACCCGCGTGCTGCGTGATGCCGTACACAACCATGAGCCATCGCCCGTAGAACATCGGCAATCCGATGAACATGGCGGGAAGCACCGACCCGACGACGACGCACCATGCGATGACGACAGCGAAAATCGCTATGTAGATCCGCGACCAGAGGTAACTGCCGGGCAGTTCATCTTCCGGTTGGAAGTCGGCCTGCTCGGTGGTCGGTCGACCGAACGCGTTCAGGAAGATCTTCTTCGACTCGAAGATGACCGAGCGCACCGCGAACAAGTCGAGGAACGTGGCGAACAGGGGCGCGCCGCGTTGGAAGGCGATCTCGGGGTCGCGTCCGACGATGATCGTGTCGCTGTGGTGACGTGCATGACTCCAGCGCCAACTGACCGGTTCGCGATAGTCCATGAATGCAGCGACGTGATAGATCACGTCATTGGCGAGACGCGAACGAAAGGCCGTGCGGTGGCCGCACTCGTGCCAACGCGCGTCGCTTGCCGATCCGTACAACACGCCGTAGACCGCGAACGCTGGGATGGCCCACCACGTTCCCCACGACAGATAGGCGAGAACACCGGAACAGACGAGAAGAAGCAGCCAGATCACGGTGTCGCGCGCGGCGATACCGTTGCTGCGCGCCATCAATGCCTTCATCGTTTCGCGGTCGATGTTCGGCTTGTACCAATCGGCCTCGATGAGTCCGTTCGCCGCGGCTGCCGCCGCCTCTGGCCCACCCACCGTGTAGTCGCGCACGAAGCAAAAACTAGTGGAGCATGCGGCCGCAATTGACCGTAGCGCGTCGTACTGCGAGCATTCGACGATGAACCGCGAACTTCGCCCCGAGACGATGGCTCCACCGGCGGCGGCTTACGCGCACGGCATCGAAGTGCCTGCCGGCGCACGGCTGGTGTTCACGTCGGGAGTCGTCCCCACCCGACCCGACGGCACCGTCCCTACCTCGATTGGCGAACAGGCCGCGGTGGTCTGGCACAACATCGCTGCGATCCTCGCCGAGGGGAACATGGGCGTCGAAGACATCGTGTCCCTGACCACGTACGTGGTGGCCACGGCCGGCCTCAGCGATGATCTGCGCGAAGTGATGTCTGCACGCGACACGGCACTGCGCGGGCATCTCGCCGCGAGCACGCTCGTCACCGTTCCTGCTCTCGCGCGGCCGGAATGGAAAATGGAGATCGCTGTTATCGCCGCAAAATCGTGAGCGCGGCGTTCTTGCCGCTTGCTCCCCACACACCTGCGCCGGGAAACGTCGCCGCACCCGTGAGATAGAGCCCTTTTACCGGCGTTGCATAGCGGGTGAGTTCCGGGTTGGTGTTCAGCAGTGCGGCAAGCGGACCACCGGCGAAGCTGGTGGCGTGGCCCTGCGGCAGGAAGAACTCTGTTTCGTACTTCGCCGGAGTCATGCAACGCCATTCGGCGATCGAATCGAGGAATCCGGGTTCGACCAGATCGGCATACAGCTCGAGCCAGCGTCGCGGTTCGGCGTCTGACTCCCAACCACCGCGGAACGAGTACGGGGTGAACAGTGCCTCGAGGCTGAACACTTCGTCGACGCCGTTCGACATCGTGGGATCTGCGATCGAGGGAAGATTCACCAGCATCGCCGGACGGTCGAGAATTTCACCCGAGGCGATCTTGCCGAAGCCGACGTGCAGGTCTTCCGTCGTCGGCGCCACGACCATCGTTGCGGCCAATGGGTCGGCGCCGAGATCACGGAGAGTGTCGGCGTCGATGTCACGCAGGACGGGTTTGCGCGTGATGCGGGCGTCGATCTTCGACTCATAGCCCTCGTAGTGGGGTGTGTTGCTCCACTTGTCGACGAGCGGTTTCGCCGAAGCCGGCGGGTTGCGAAGCCACTTGAGGAACGTGTCGTGCGGGTTGCACGCGGAGACCACGATCGGTGCCTCGATGGTGCGCCCGTCGGTGAGTTCGACGCCACGCACGGCCTCGCCTTCGCAAAGGATGCCCGACACCATCGTCGACGTCGCGACGACCCCACCGTTCGATTCGATACTGCGACGAAGGGTGATCGGCACCATGCCACTACCGCCGACGGGCCGACCAACCGTTGCAACGTGACGCATCGCGTAGACGAGTGCGCCAAGACCGGTTCCCGGTGTGTGCGGTGAGACACCCCAGACGGTCGGGCCCATCACGAGCGACGGCGCAATGAGCAGTTCGCTCGAGAAGAACTGTCGCAACACCTGCGCCGACGACATGCGACTCCACTTCAACATCGTCGATGCGCCACGACCGCGCTTGGCGACGACCTTCCCGATCAACGACGCACGTGTCGGTGGTTGGCTTCCTGCTTCGAGAATCAGTTCGACGACCGGCATCGCAGCCTTCGCATAGTTGCGGTAACCGTCGACTTCGCCGGGGAAGAACCGACGAATCACGTCGAGTTGGCGGTCGAGGTCGTGGAACATCGGCCACACGCGCCTGTCCGACCACGATGTGGCCAGTTGTGCGGGGTCCACGTCGATGTAACGCAGGCCATGGCGGTCGAGGCCGAGATCGTCGCTGATGCCCGCCGTTCTGAAAGTGAGGTGGTCGCAGTTGCAGATGTTGACCGTCACCCCGGCAAACGATTCCGATGCCGCAGTTCCACCGACCTCGTCGCGTGCCTCGATGACGAGAACCTTCATTCCCGACTGTGCGAGGTAGGCCGCGCACACCAGACCGTTGTGGCCCCCACCGACGATCAGCGCATCGAAGCGCGACTCGAGCGAATGTGTCGAGGACATAAACCGAAGTATCCCACAGGGATAGGCTCGGGTCGATGGCTGAACCGCAACGATTGGGAGAACTTCGCGGCCCCGATGTCGATCGTCGCATCACTGCGAATTCGGTCTTCATCCAGCCACTCGGCGCAATCGAACAACACGGGCCGCACCTACCGTTGAATACCGACGAGGTGATTGCCACCGCTGTCGCCGAGGCCGCCGTGGCAGCCGCACCGGCGAATCTCGACCTGTGGTTGCTTCCGACGCTGTCGTACACCAAGTCGAACGAACACGCCTGGGCACCGGGAACCGTGTGGTTGTCGCCCACCACCCTGCTCGCCGTGCTCGATGACATCGGCCGCAGCATCGCGCGCACCAATGCGCGCAAGATCGTGTTCTTGAACGGTCACGGCGGTAACTCGGCGCTCCTCAACGTGGCCAACCGTGAACTGCGCCTGCACCACGGCCTGCAAACATTCACGACGCACCCGTCGATTCCTCCCGACCAAGGTGGGGCGTCGGCCGCGAGCGAACTCGGCATGGGTGTTCACGGCGGCACCGACGAAACGGCGGTGATGCTGCACCTGCGACCCGACCTCGTCGACATGTCGAAAGCCGTCCGCAGGATCCCCGAGAAGATCGCCGACAACCGCTACGTCCGCTTTGGAGGCACCGTCAGCTTCGGCTGGTTGTCGAACGACTTCTTCCCCGAAGGCCACATCGGCGACCCGACGCATGCCACGGCCCAAATGGGCAAGGCAATGTTCGAGTCCGCGGTTGCGAATTTCGTTGCCGCTCTGGGCGAGGTCGCGGTTTTCGACTTCGGTCGTTGAGCCGACTCAGTCGACCCGCGCAACACGCCATGTGCGCAACGTGCACGGACGCAACCACTCGCCCATCGCGCGGTCGACCGCTTCACACTGTTCTGTCGTCACGGCTTCCCAGTGTTCGTGTGACTCCCACCAGATCACCACGGTGACGGCTTCGGGTTCGGCTTCATCGACCCAGATCTCCTTGCGCAGGAAGCCGGGGACTGTTTTCAGGAACCCCGTCCACACCCGGTGCTCGACCTCGCACCACGCATCGCGTTCGGACGCGGCGACCGCGAAGCGAAGCATCTCGATCACCTGTGTCATGCACACCTCCCACGAGCGACGATGGCCCGGGGTTTCCCCCGGGCCATCTCCATTCACTTCGTGATCAACCGATCAGGGCAACTTGATCGACGGATCGATGAATTCGTTCGTCACGATGTCGGCGGCAGTGATGCCTTCCTTCATCTTGGCGCCGATCTTCTCGTACGTCGGGACCGCGATCTTGATGAAGTCCTCGATGCGCTGCAGGTCGAAGCTACCGAGAGTGCCGTCGGGGCTGTTCGCGATGAGCTTGTTCTGGAGCGCGAGTTCCACCGCTGCTGCTGCCTGGCCTTCGTCGTAGAGCCAACCGTTGTTGTACTGCTTGACGAGGTCGAGAATCAGTGCGTTCGTCTCGGCCGGGTCGGCGACATAGTCGACCTGTGCCTGCTGGATGATCGGAACGAGAAGCTTCAGGCAGTCCTTGTATTCCTCGATGGTCTCGGGCTTGCCGCCGAGCGACTGTGCGTACGCCGTCCAACCCGCGTCGTGCACGGTCTGGTATGCGACAGGCTTGGCCCAGTCGGTGAGGACCTTCTCGTAGTAGTACGGCTCGGAGGTTGCAAAGCCCTGCTGCGCGGCCTTGCCGCCGTCAGCCACGAAGTTCGCAGGCGTGCCGTCGTAGTCACCGTCGACCTGGCCCTTGTCGAGGATGCCGTTCGCCGTGAAGTACTCCATGTACGCCGCGCCACCGAAGTAGCGAACCTTCGCACCGGCGGCCTTCAGGTCGGCGATGGTCTTCACGTCGGGGTACGTCGCCGGGTCCCACATGATGATCTGCGGGTTGATGTTGAACGGCGCAACGACGGTCATCGTCGGGAATTCACCCGAGTCCTGAACCGCACCATCGGTGCTGACGAAGCCGAGGAAGATGTCCGGGTCCTGATACATGAGTGACGTCGGTGAGCTGAAGCCCACCGCGGGGCCACCCGCACGAACCTGAACCTTCACGCCGGTGTCGGCGTTGCCCGATGTCACGAGCGGGCCGGTCACGCGAACACCCGCAGCGTCGACTTCGTAATTGTCGCCGACGAGTTGATAGAGGAAACCGTGCTCGGACTCGGGGTTCCAGTCGGTCTGGAAGGTGACGGTCTCGGGACACACACCGGCAAGCGACACGGCCTCTGCAGCGGGTGCGGTGGTGTCTTCGGTTGCGGGTGCGGTTGTTTCTTCGGTTGCGGTCGCCGTTGTCTCTTCGGCCGCGGTTGTGTCTGCAGTTTCGCCATCGTCTCCACCGCATGCGGCAAGACTGACGAGACTCAGCACGCCGATGAGGGCTGCTGCTTTCTTCTTCATTTGCTCTCCCTTTTGTTGGATGGTGCTTGCTGTATTGCGGCTGGGGACATCACTGGCCCCGGGTCGTCGTGTGCCACTTGCCAATGGCTTTCTTCGAGAGAAAGCCGAAGACGATGAACACGACAAGACCGAAAAGACTCGCGACGATGATCGCGGCGACGAGTTCCGAACCCCAGAGGCGCCCGCGGTAGATGTCGATCTGGGCACCGATACCCACGACACCACCTTGGCGGAAGTAGAAGTCGCCGACGACCGCGCCGATGACGCTGAGACCGGCGGAAATGCGCAGGCCGACGAAGATGTTCGGCATCGCCGCGGGAAACTGGAGCTTTGTGAGGCGGGTCCACTTGCTGGCGCCATGGAGCGTGAACAGTTCGTGCTGGCTCTTCTCCACCGAGAGC
>DAINNS010000094.1:0-6021 GCA_036735765.1 Ilumatobacteraceae bacterium
CTGATCGCCGGCGTCGAACTGGCCAAGCGCGGCCAGGGCCTGCCCATCGGATCGATGACCCAGATGGGCACGATCCGGCTCGGCAAGCGCACCGATGGTCGCTCGCCCCTCATCAAGGACTTCGTTCCCCTTGCCAATCTCGACGACATCGTGTGGGGTGCGTGGGACGTCTTCCCCGATGATGCGTACGTCGCAGCGTCGCGCGCCGGCGTGTTGGAACAGGGCAAGCACATCGAGGCGATCTCCGATGTTCTGCGTGACATCCGGCCGATGAAAGCGGCGTTCGAGCGCAAGTACGCCCGCAACCTCACCGGCGAACACACGATGGGCGACATCGGCAAGCGTGCGATGCTGAATGCGATCCGCGAGGACATCAACCGCTTCCGCGATGAAAAGGGTGTGAGCCGCCTCGTCATGATCTGGTGCGCCAGCACCGAGGTATACATCGAGCCCTGCGAAGTTCACGCCACGATCGACGCCTTCGAAAAGGCAATCGATGCAAACGACGAACGCATCGCTCCGTCGATGCTCTACGCATACGCCGCACTCCTCGAGGGTGTGCCTTTCGCCAACGGTTCACCCAACCTCGCGGTCGACATGCCGTGCCTGCGCCAGTTCGCAACCGACAAGAACATTCCGATCTCCGGCAAAGACTTCAAGACCGGCCAAACCCTCATGAAGACCGTGCTTGCACCGATGGTGAAGGCCCGCCAACTCGGACTGTCGGGTTGGTACAGCACCAACATCCTCGGCAACCGCGACGGCGAAGTGCTCGACGCTCCCGAGAACTTCAAGACCAAGGAAGAGTCGAAGCTCGGCGTTCTCGAAGACATTCTCGAGCCGACGAAGAACCCCGACCTCTACGGCGACGTCTTCCACAAGGTGCAGATCAACTACTACCCGCCGCGCGGTGACAACAAAGAGGGTTGGGACAACATCGACATCTTCGGATGGATGGGCTACCCGATGCAGATCAAGGTCAACTTCCTCTGCCGCGACTCGATCCTCGCCGCGCCGCTCGCCCTCGACTTGGTTCTCTACTCCGACCTCGCCCAGCGCGCGGGACTCGGCGGCATTCAGGAATGGCTCAGCTTCTATTACAAGAGCCCACAGGTGGCCCCGGGCCTCTACCCCGAGCACGACTTGTTCATCCAGCTGACGAAGTTGAAGAACACGCTGCGCTGGATGATGGGCGAAGACCAGATCACCCACCTCGGCCGCGAGTACTACGAAAACTGACAAGGGATTTCGGCGCGCTGCGGTGCAGATTTTGCACAGATTCGCGCCGAAATTCGCACGATGAAGCGGCTCACTACTCCCCTCGCCCTCGACGTTGGGCTCGTCGTGCTGTTCGTCTTCATCGGAACGCGCAACCACGACACCGACAAAGACGTCGCGGGTGTGCTCTCGCCTGCGGCACCGTTCCTCATCGGCCTCGCATGCGGTTGGTGGGGATCGGGCGGATGGAAGAACCCCGCCGCGGTTCAAACCGGAATCGTGGTCTGGTTGGCCACCGTCGTGATTGGAATGCTGCTACGCAACTTCGCGTGGGACCGCGGTACCGCCGGCGCTTTCATCATCGTCGCGACGATTTTCAACGCCTTCACTCTCGTGGGCTGGCGCGTCGTGCGCGAGAACGTCGTTTCTCGGCGCAAATCTTGACGAAAAGCGCACCGCACCGCGCCGAGAATCACCGCGTTCGAGCGAGGCGAACCCGATCGAACCGATGAGGTAGAGCGGCGCAATCACTGCGAACGACACCACGATCGATGCATTCGTCGAGACTCCCAGGCCCGCAATCAAGCCGGCAACGTAGGCAAGGTTGAACGTGATGTCGTAGGCCGCAAACACGCGCCCGCACGAACCGGGCGCTGCGTTGGCTTGGATGGTTGCATCCGATGCAACACGAAGGTTTTGGAACAGGAAGACACACACGCCCACCGCTACGAGTCGGCCCACGACGCCCGGAATGATGAACAGTGAAGCAACCGTCAACCCCGCGGTCAGGTAGCAACCGACCGTCAGCGTGCGGCGAGGGATTCGCTCGTTGGCCCACTCCGATGTGACGCTGCCGACGAACCCGGCGGCGCCCGCTACGCCGAGTGCGAGCGCATATCCCGATGCCGCACCGTTCGTCCTCTGGTCGACGTCGAGGGCCACCGAAGCAACCAACATTCCAACCAGAGCCCGGTGCATCGCCGTCGACAGAACAGCGAAACGGGTTTTTCCGCTCGACAACTGCGTGAGCACCGTCCGCCAGTGGATACCCGTTGTTTCGCCGTCGCCGCCGAGCCAGGCACGCGTTCGGTCGAAACAATAAGCAGCGAGAAAATGTCCGACCCCGACGAGTGCCAGCTGCATGACCGGCCCGACCGCTGACGACACCGCGAATACCGATGCGCCAACACCGGCTGCAACCACTCCGACGATCAGCATCAAGGAGTCAGCAGCCACGAGTTCGTGTTGACGAACAAGGTGGCGCACCGAGGCGACGCGCGCCGTGAACAACACGCGTGTCGCGCAGAGACAACAGACGAAGACGACGAGGATGAAGTTCGTCGCCGACATGTAGAGAGCACAAGCTGCGGCGAATGCGAGCAGTGCACGCACACCCTGGCCACTCACCAATACCTGCTTCCGCGGCCACCGATCAGCGAGATACCCCGCGATCGGTCCGGCGAGAACCAATGGGACTGCACCCGACAGCGCGGCCTGTGCCAACAGAACCGGGGTCGGGCCGTCGGAGTCGGCAAAGAGAATCGACTTCGCAAGAACGACAAGCATCAGTGCGTCACTGGCTTGCGACACGAACTGTCCGAGGACGACACGTCGAAAATCCGTGAATCGCAGAAGCGACCAGCGGCTGACGTGCAGTGGTTCACCCTGACGAACCAGGTCGCGCTTCGTCAACGAACTTCTCCGATTCGCATGTCATCAGGTTGTCATTCACTCTCGGTCGAGTCACGGATCAACGGTGAACGGAGAATGTATGGACGATGAGAGTCTGACCAACTCATGACGGTTGATCGACAACATGATTCATCGACTCAATCCTTTGCCTCGATGTCGTTCATAGTTCACCGAGAAACGACCTCGACGTCATACGTGTGTCTTACCTTCCAAGCTCCATGAGCAAAAAAACACACCACCCCAAGCGTTACCGAGTGCTCGGATCATTGATCCTGGCCGCATCCCTGTTCGCTGCTTGCGGCGACGATTCATCATCCGATGTCGAAGAGACAACCGTCGACACGGCGACCATCGCCGACACCGAAACGACGATGGCCGAGGCAACCGAGGAAACCACTGCCGCCGACACTGCGGCAACCGGCGAGGCCTGCACACCGGATCAGGAGATCATCGACGCCGCGAAAACCGAAGGTCAGGTCAACCTGATTGCTCTCCCCGACAACTGGGCGAACTACAAGGGAATCCTCGAGGCTTTCCGCACCAAGTACCCCGAAGTGAAGAACCCCGTCGCGAATCCCGACGCGTCGTCGGCTGACGAGCTCACTGCCGTAGAAACCCTGAAGGGTCAGCCCGACATGCCCGACGCACTCGATGTGTCACCCGCGATCGCGCAGGAAGTCGATACGAAGGGCCTGTGGGAGCCTTACAAGCCCTGCTCATGGGACGAAATCCCGGAGAACATGAAGGATGCCGAAGGCAAGTGGGTCGCGGCCTACTACGGAATCATGGCTATCGGCGCCAACACAACGATCGTCACCGACGGCGCGCCGAAGTCCTTCGCCGATCTGAAGGACCCGAAGTACAAGGGCAAGGTGTCGCTCAACGGTGACCCACGTGAAGCCGGTGCGGCCTTTGCTGCGGTCATGGCGGCATCGATCGCCAATGGTGGCTCGTTCGACGACATCCTGCCCGGCATCGAGTACTTCGCCGAACTGAAAGAACTCGGCAACCTCGCGGGCACCGACGTCACCGAAGCGACCGTCATCTCGGGCGAGACGCCGATCTGGCTCGACTGGACCTACAACTACCCGGGCCTTGCGCCGACACTCGAAGAGAACGGCATCACCTGGGAAATCAACGTCCCGAGCGACGGCGTGTACGGCGGCTACTACGCCCAGGGTGCTGTCAAGGACAGCCCGCACCCGAACGCGGCGAAGCTGTGGATCGACCACATCATCTCGGACGAAGGCGCACTCGGCTACATCCAAGGCGGTGCCGTTCCGGCTCGCTACGCGGCTTTGGTCGCGGCCGGCAAGGTGACGGACGAGATGAAGAAGAACATGCCCGCCGACGAGCTCGTCGCAAAGGTTGCGTTCCCGTCTCAGGACCAGATCGCCAAGGCAAAGGAAGTTCTCGCCGAGCAGTGGCCGACACTCGTCGGATGATCTGACGAGCACTCGAAGATGCCTGTTCTCCCCCTTACAGGTGGTCATCGAACGGGGAGTCCGCTTCGGCGGACTCCCCGTCTTGCTTTGTCCGAGACGATCGGTCTCCTGCCGTTCTTCACGCTCGTCGCGGTCTTCCTCGCATGGCCGACCTTCACACTGTTCAGAATGGCCTTCGAAAGAACGGCGGACTCCGAGGTTCCGGCGATGCGCGAAGCGATCACCGGCACATATCTGGATTCGTTCGTCTACACGATGAAGTTGAGTGCCCTCTCAGCACTGCTCGGCGCCGTCATCGGCGCAATCCTCACCGCAGCTGTGGTCCGCATCGAGCACCCACGCTGGATTCGCAACGCGGTGTCGAGTTTCTCGGGTGTCGCAGCGAATCTCGGCGGCATTCCGCTCGCATTCGCGTTTCTCGCCGCCCTCGGCACCCAGGGTCTCGTCACGAAACTTCTCGACTGGGGAGGGATCGACCTGATCGGTGCAGGGTTCACCATCTCGAACTTCGCAGGGATCACCGTCGTCTATCTCTACTTCCAGATTCCGCTCATGTTCCTCGTACTACTCCCGTCGTTCGAGGGACTGCGACCGGTGTGGCGCGAGGCCGCGGTGAACCTCGGCGCGACGCCCCTGCGGTATTGGCGCCACGTCGGCTTTCCCCTCCTCTCGCCGGCGCTGCTCGGCGGTTTTCTGCTCTTGTTTGCCAACGCGTTCAGCGCCTACGCCACCGCGTACGCGCTGTCGTCCGGCGGCGCAAAGCTCATTCCCGTCCAAATTCGCTTCTTTCTGCAGGGCAACACGATCACCGGAAAGAGCAACCTCGGCTATGCGATGGCCGCATGGATGATCATCATCATGATCATCACCATGGGCGCCTATCTCGTGCTTCGCCGTCGTGCCGAACGGTGGCAGCGATGAGATCGCGCGGAAAGTCACCTATTTGGGCCTGGCTCGTCGTGTCGAGCGCCACGATCTTCTTCGCGCTGCCGATGATCGCCATGGCAAGATTCGCTTTCCAGCGAGTTCCCGTGGCGCTGCTCGGTCGCGACACGATCCTCAAACGATGGACACTCGACGGCCTGTCCGACATGTTCAGTGACCCTGACTTTCGGCCGGCGCTCTGGCTCAGTATCCGAATCGCCGTGCTCACTGTCGTCGCGACTTTCTTGATCATGCTTCCGACCGCACTGTGGGTCAACACGCGAGCAGCCAGGTACAGGTCCCTCGTCGAGGTGGCAACCATGATGCCCTATGTCGTCCCGCCGATCGCACTGGTTGTCGGCGCAGGTGGAGCATTCCGCGATATCGCGCCGTGGTTTCTGCGCAGCGATTACAGCCTCGTCCCGTTTTACGTCATTCTCGCGATGCCATTCACGTTCCGGTCACTCGATGCGGGGTTGCGCGCGATCGACCTGCGAACTTTGCTCGACGCTGCACGATCGCTCGGTGCGTCGACGCCACGGGCTCTCGTACGAATCGTCGTGCCCAACATGACCTCGGCGCTGTCCGGAGCGGCGTTCCTGACGATCACCGTCGTGCTCGGCGAATTCACGATCGCGTCGTTGTTCCTGAAACCGACATTGCCGTTGTACATGTCGTACTCGCAGGGTCGCAACCCGCAGGGTGCTCTCGGCCTCGCGGTACTGATGCTGCTCTTCACCAC
>DAINNS010000095.1:0-6014 GCA_036735765.1 Ilumatobacteraceae bacterium
CAAGTTCGCCTTCGACGTTCCGTTCGTTTGCGGGGCCACCAATCTGGGCGAGGCTCTGCGGCGCATCAGCGAGGGCGCGGCGATGATTCGTTCGAAGGGTGAGGCCGGTACGGGCAACATCGTCGAGGCCGTGCGTCACCTGCGCAACATCATCGGCGACATGCGCAAGATCACCCAGGCCGACTCCGCCGAACTTTTCGAGTGGGCCAAGCGTCTGCAGGCACCGTTGCCGCTCGTTCAAGAGATCGCCGAAACCGGCTGGCTTCCCGTGCCCCTGTTCTGTGCGGGCGGCATCGCGACACCGGCCGACGCGGCCCTTGCGATGCAACTCGGAGCCGAGGCGGTATTCGTCGGTTCGGGAATCTTCAAGAGTGATGACCCCGCACCGCGTGCCAAGGCAATCGTCGAGGCAACGACCCACTTCCGTGATCCCGAGATCCTCGCCAAGGTCAGCCGTGGTCTTGGCGCCCCGATGACGGGCATCGGAATGGACGAAATCAACCAGCGCTACGCGGAGCGTGGATGGTGAACGCGAGGCCCCCAGGTGAACGCGGGCGTCGCAACCACGAATCCGGCCGTCACGGTCGGCGTTCTCGCGCTGCAGGGCGCGTTTAGTTCCCACGAACGCGCTTTTGCGCGGGTCGGGGTCTCCACGAGACAGGTGCGGTTGCCCCGCGACCTCGAAGGAATCGACGGCCTGGCGATGCCCGGGGGTGAGTCGACCACGATGTCGCAACTCCTCGAGTCGAGTGGTCTCTTCGATGCCATCGCCTCGCGCATCACCGCCGGCATGCCCGTGTTCGGCACGTGCGCGGGTGTCATTCTGCTGGCAAGCGCGGTCCTCGACGGACGGGCCGACCAGAGATCCTTCGCGGCGCCGCCGATCACCGTTCGCCGCAACGGCTACGGCCGTCAGATCGACAGCTTCGAGTCCGACATCGCCGTGAACGGCCTCGACGCACCGTTTCCCGCGGTGTTCATCAGGGCTCCCATCATCGAAGACGTCGGTGCGGGCGTCGAAGTCCTCGCCAGCCACGATGGCTGTCCGGTGGCTGTCGCGACCGACCGCATCATCGGCATCACGTTCCATCCCGAACTCACCGACGACCCACGACTGCACGGTCTGTTCGTCGACCGCGTCGTGGGTTCACTCACCACACACAGGAGATAGCCATGTCAGGCCATTCCAAATGGGCGACAATCAAGCACAAGAAAGCGGCGGTCGACAAGGCGCGCGGCAAGCTCTTCGCGAAGCTGGCTCGCCAGATAGAAGTCGCCGCGCGCGAGGGAGGCGGCGACGCCGATTCCAACGCGTCGTTGCGCACGATGGTGCTGAAGGCAAAGGCCGCACAAATGACCAACGACGCCATCGACCGGGCCATCAAGCGCGGCACCGGCGAGCAGACCGGCGCCGCGTACGAGTCGATCACCTACGAGGGGTACGCGCCCGGCGGGGTGGCACTTCTCATCGACGTGCTCACGGACAATCGAAACCGCACCAGCGGTGACGTTCGTGCGATCTTCTCCAAGTTCGGCGGTGCGATGGCCGAACCCGGCGCGGTCGGCTGGCAGTTCTCGCGCCGCGGGCTCATCATGGTCGACGGTCGCGCCGCCGAAGACGACGTCATGGCTGCGGCAATCGAGGCCGGCGCCGAGGATGTTGCGCGGGACGGCGACGCCTGGCGGGTCACGTCCGAGCCGTCGACTGTCTTCGAGGTGAAAGTTGCACTCGAAGCCGCAGGGCTGGCGGTGCTCTCGGCCGAGAGCACGATGGTCTCGTCGAACCTGGTGCCGGTCGAAGACCTCGACGATGCGCGTAAGGTGTTGCGCATCATGGACGCGCTGGAAGACAATGACGACGTGCAGGACGTGTATTCGAACTTCGACATGTCCGACGACACGATGGCGGCGGCATCGGCATGAGCGTTTCAGTGGGGGACAAAGCGCCCGACTTCACGCTTCCCGGAACGGGCGATCGTTCGTATTCGTTGTCGCAATATGCAGGCCAGACCGTGGTCCTCGTCTTCTATCCGGGCGACGACACACCTGTGTGCACCAAACAGTTGAACTGCTACAACAACGAACTCGCTCAGTTCACCGACGTTGGTGCCCAGGTCCTTGCGGTCTCGGCTCAGGACGTCGCCAGCCACGATCGCTTCGCGACGAAACACGGGTTCCAATTCCCACTGTTGTCCGACACCGACAAAGCGGTCGCCGCCCTCTACGGCACCCTCGGGCCGCTCGGGTTCCCGCGTCGCAGCGTTTTCGTGATCGATGCGGCCGGTGTCGTCCGCTACGTGCACCGGGCCATCGCCGGACTCACGTTCCGACCCGTCGAGGAACTCGTCGGGGCCATTCGCGCCGCTGGTTGATCCGCCCGGGTGGCGCCCGAACGGGCTAGGGTAGAACGTATGTTCGCCCCGACGAACCAGCCGGTCGAAGCCGCGACGCCAGGTTGCTGTGTGCTCGGCGTCGACCCGGGTCTCACACGCTGCGGTTACGCGGTCTTGGCGCCGGCGCCGGCGGGGTCTGCGCGGGTTCTCGCCCTCGGCGTTTTGCGCACCGACAAAGACAGCGCGACGCCGTCACGGCTGGCCATCCTGCAGACCGACATCGAGGCGTTGCTGGATGAATTCCGACCAACCGCGGTCGCAGTCGAGCGGGTCTTTTTCCAGAACAACGTGCGCACCGCCATCGCGGTCGCGCAGGCCAGCGGGGTCGTGCTCGCGGCGGCCGCGCGCCGTGGATGCGACGTAGCCGAGTACACGCCGAGCCAGGTGAAAGACACCGTTGCAGGCTGGGGTGGGGCCGACAAGACCCAGGTTCAGCGCATGGTGCAGATGCGACTCGGCCTCGCCGGTCTGCCCAAGCCGGCCGACGCCGCCGATGCGGCAGCAATTGCGTTGTGTCATCTCGCGATGTCGCCGAGTCTCGTTGGCGCCATGACCGCCGAGGGTCGTCGATGATCGGGTCGCTTCGTGGCACCGTCCTCGAGCGCATTGCGCCGTCGACCGTCCTCGTCGAAGTGGGTGGCGTCGGCTATCTGGTCGTGGTCACGCCGCGCGTGTTCGCTGAACTCGAACCCACCACGCAGTGCTTCCTGCACGTGCATCACCACATTCGCGAAGACGCCCAAACTCTCTACGGCTTCACCACCCGCGACGATCGACAGTGCTTCGACATTCTCCTCGGCGCGCACGGCATCGGCCCCGCAATGGCGATGGCGATCATCGGAACCCATTCGCCACGGGGCCTTCACCACATCGTCATCACGTCCGATGTCGGGGCGCTCACGATGGTGCCGGGCGTCGGAAAGAAGACAGCCGAACGTCTGCTCGTCGAATTGCGCGGCAAGTTCGACGTGTTCGACGTCGCCGCGTCGCACGGAGTTTCGGGCGGCACGTCATCGGGACGGTCGAGCGTCGTCACTGATCTGCGCGAGGCGCTTCTCGGTCTTGGCTACGGCAACGACGAAATCCGTGAAGTGATGTCCGAACTGTCGCCCGCCGACGACTCTTCCCTCGATCGCGTTCTGCGCGATGCGCTCGCCATTCTGGGGGCGCGTCGTGCGTGACGAGTTCATCGACAAGAACCCCACCGGCGAGGCACTTGTGTCGCCGGATCTCAATTCGGGTGAGAGCGATGAGGTCGGGCTTCGGCCGCGTCTCCTCGACGAATTCATCGGTCAGCGTGAACTGAAAGAGCACCTCGGCATCGTCCTCACCGCGGCGCGTCAGCGTGGCCAGGCGACCGATCACGTCCTTCTCGCCGGGCCGCCGGGCCTCGGCAAGACCACGATGGCGGGAATCATCGCGCAGGAGATGGGTGTGCAGTTGCACGTCACGTCGGGCCCCGCACTCGAACGCGCCGGAGACCTGGCCGCGATACTCACGAAACTCGGCGAGCGTGACGTGCTCTTCATCGACGAGATCCATCGGCTCGCGCGGCCGGTCGAAGAGATTCTCTATCCGGCCATGGAGGACTTCCAGATCGACATCGTCGTCGGAAAGGGCCCTGCCGCGTCGTCGATTCGTCTCTCGTTGCCGCCCTTCACCTTGGTTGGTGCCACGACACGCACCGGCATGATCACGGGCCCGTTGCGCGACCGGTTCGGTCTCGTGAGTCGTCTCGACTTCTACGACGAAGAAGAACTCTGTTCGATCGTCCTTCGTGCCGCCGGCATCCTCGGCATACCGGCCGACGCGAACGGTGCCGCGCAGATTGCGCGACGCAGTCGCGGAACTCCACGTATCGCCAACCGCCTGTTGCGCCGTGTGCGGGACTTCGCCGAGGTCCACGGTTCGGGCGTGGTCGACGAAGCGACGTCGACCGAGGCGTTGCGGGTCTTCGGAGTCGATGAACGCGGCCTCGACAAGGTGGACCGCGCGATCCTGTCCGCGCTGTGCAGGCAATTCGCAGGTGGCCCGGTTGGACTCACCACGTTGGCCATAGCGGTCAGCGAGCAGCCCGAAACCGTCGAAGACGTCTACGAACCGTTTCTCATTCAGCAGGGATTCATCTCGCGCACTCCACGAGGCCGTGTCGCCATGCCCGCGGCCTACGAGCACCTGAAGATGCCGCCCGTAGCCTGACGCGGTGCAGCTTTCCGACATCGACTATCACCTGCCGGATGAGCTGATTGCGCAACATCCCGTCGAGCCCCGCGACTCGGCCCGCCTCTTCGACGCGACCGGCCCATTTGTTCACCGTCGTGTCTCCGACCTCGTCGACCTGGTTCGCGAAGGCGACCTGTTTGTCATCAATGAAACGCGTGTGTTGCCGGCGCGCCTCGAACTCCAGCGTTCGACCGGTGGGCGAGTCGAGGTTTTGTTGCTCGAGGCACTCGACGAAGCCGACGAGCGGTGGGAGGCCTTGGTGCGTCCCGGTCGCAAGATGCGGGAAGGCGAGACACTTCTCGGAACCGACGGAGTCGCATTTGCCGAGGTCGAGGGAAGATCGCCGTCCGGTGACACTTTTGTCGTGCGCATCGTGCGGGGCAGTGATCCGGCGTCGCGTCGTTCCGCGATCGCCAGCGTCGGTTCGGTGCCACTGCCGCCATACATCACTGCTCCGTTGGTCGATCGCGAGCGTTATCAAACGGTGTACGCGAGGCGTGAGGCTTCGGCTGCGGCACCTACGGCGGGTTTGCACTTCACCACCGAACTGATGGCCCGCATCGAAGCGCAGGGTGCAACATTCGCCCCTGTGGAGCTTGTCGTTGGCCTCGACACGTTCAAGCCCGTCGAAGAAGACAATCCTCTCGATCACCGAATTCACACCGAGCGATACAGCGTGCCCGCGGCGACGTGGCAGGCGGTCGCAGACGCGCGGCGGGTCATCGCGGTCGGCACCACGTCGTGCCGTGCGCTCGAGTCCGCGGCCACGACGGGTCGTCTCGAGGGCCGCACCGACCTCTTCATTACGCCCGGGTACGAATGGAAGACGGTTGATCTTCTGATGACCAATTTTCATATGCCGCGAACAACCCTGCTCTTGATGATCAATGCGTTCATCGGTGAAACCTGGCGCGACATCTACGCTGAGGCCGTGCGCGAGAAGTACCGGTTTCTTTCGTTCGGTGACGCCATGCTGTTGGCAAGGGCCGGGTCGTAGGCGCGTGTTTCCCGTCGAGTTCGAGGTCGAGGCCACAAGCGGCCGGGCGCGCGCAGGTCGGGCGCTCACGGCGCGTGGCGCTTACGAGACTCCGTGCTTCATGCCGGTCGGCACGCGTGGGGCAATCCGTTATCTCAGCGCCGACGACTACCACGCTGTCGGCGCACGGATCGTTCTCGGGAACACGTACCACCTCATGCTTCGGCCCGGCGCGGAACTGGTCGGTGAGATGGGTGGTCTCGGTCGGTTTTCCGGCTGGGACGGACTCACGCTCACCGACTCGGGCGGATTCCAGGTTTTTTCGCTCGGTCCGAAGATCGACGACGATGGCGTCACTTTCAAGTCAACCTACGACGGAGATCTCGTCCGGTTCACGCCCGAGCGGGCGGTGGAAGTTCAAC
>DAINNS010000096.1:0-5979 GCA_036735765.1 Ilumatobacteraceae bacterium
CGACGGCACTGCCCGTCGGTGCGATGGCAATCACGACCAAGGCGGCGAGAACCATCGGGACGACCCCGCGCTTTCGGGCACGCAGAAAGGTTGCGGCCTGCCACACGAACCATGTCACGCCGATCACGCCGACGACTCGGGTGAGAGAAACGACGGGGCTCTGCGACTGCGAGATGGCGAGCGACGCGAGTGGCACGCCGCCAAAGGGCCACGAAAACCTCAATGCCTCGACGAGCACATGGGCGAGTGGTTGCAGCACGACGTGTCGTTCGGTGCGCCAAACGAGGGTCTCCGCGAGGCCGTGGAGGGCCGCGAAGAGTATGCAGGCGACGATCCAGCCCGGCGCGGAGATGAACCACATCCACGCTGTGGCCGGCAACAGCCAGCCGAGGCAGAAAACAGCACCGAGGGCGAACGCGCCACGTCGTGATTCGGCTGTGCGGCTGGTGCCGTGGAACCACGCAATGCCGAGGAAGGCGAGCGGCCACCAACCCCACGGCGGCATCGACGCCGCAACGAAGAAACCCGCGAAGAGCGACTTCGTCACCGAACGCGACACGCGGACGGTCACGCGCTGCCGGCCGTCGGGCGGCCAACCAACTTCGCAAAGATCACGTAGCGGTAGGCGATCGAATGCGGGGGATGACACGCGAAGATGGTCAGGGTCGACGTCTTCGTCGGTCGTGTGATCCACATCGCATCGGGACGAACGATCTGGCGTTTCGTGATGCGGTATTCGAGTGTGGACTGTTTCTTGCCACCGGTGGTGACGTAGATGCGGTCACCAACGCGCAACTTGTCGATGTCGCGCATCGGAGCACCGTGGCTGGTGCGGTGTCCCGCGACGACTGCGTTACCGGGCTTGCCGGGAAGCGCGGTGCCCGGCCACAGGCCGAGTCCGCGCGAGAGCGCGCCGTCGTGGATGCCGTAGAGCAACTGCACGTCGAGGTTGATTGCGGGTATGCGCACCGTCGCGACCGCGCGGCCGAGTCGCGGCTTTGTGTCGCGCGCCGTGGCGGGTACGGATCGTTCGGCCATCGCGCCGCCCGGTGCAATGACGACGGTGCAGGCCACGAGCACGATCGCAACGAAACGCGAGAGGTGCCGTCGTGTCGCCGTCATGTGCCAATTCTGGCAAGAAGAAGGTACTTAGCGCGTGGAAATCTGATCGACGATCCGAAGAGCGGTGCTGTTCGCCTGCTGGATGCAGGCAGGAACACCGATTCCTCGGTAACTCGCCCCTGCGAGGTGGACGTTGGGCAACTCGGCCGTCAGGTGCGACTCGACGTGGTCGACGTGGTCGAAGTGGTGCGGGCGGTATTGGGGGAAACTCTCGACCCACCGAGTGAGGCGAAGGTTACGTGGCTCGACGAATCGGTCGAAGTCGACTCCGAGGTGCAATTTGAGATCGGCGAGAACGAACGACATCAGTTCGTCGTCGGAGTGGTGATGCAGTGGCATGCCTTCGCGACCCAGTGAGACGCGCAGAATCGTTTGTGCGCCGTCGTCGAGATGCGCCCACTTTTGCGATGCGAACGAGACGGCGGTGACGAAACGCTGAACGGGCTTCGGCACGAGGTAGCCGCTGCCGGTAGCTGACCGCGGCATGGCACGCCGAGGTACGGCGAGTGTCGCCATGACGACCGAAGCGTGCTCCCATGATGAGAGAAGCCGTGCGGCGTTCGGGGCCGAGTCGACGAGCCATTCGTTCGTTTGGCGTGCCGGGGTGGCGAGAACGACGTGGTCGCACGGGTGCTCGCCGGACGATGAACGCACGACGAGCCCGTTCGCATCGCGGCCCACTCCGCTGACTCGTACGCCGACCAGAACTTTCGCCCCCGAGCGAACGATGGCGGCATGCACCGCGTCGGTGAGGGCCTGCATTCCACCCAACGGTGCCGCAAAAACGGGGTTCTCGGCGCGGTGCGGTGCGGCTTTTGCACGTTTGCGCGCCGAGATGATGAGACTGCGGCCAGTTGATGTGAGTTCATGCAACTGTGGCATGCCGCGAAGGGAGAACGCGTCGGTGTCGGTCGCATAGATGCTGCCAACCAGCGGGTCGACGAGCATCTCGTGGACTTCGTTCCCGAGCCGTTTCCGTACGAAACCGCCGAGACAATCGGCATCGGTCGACGTCCGCGGCAGCAACGGTTCGATCGCGGCACGCAATTTGCCGCGGGTCGTTATCAGCCGGGAAAGAGCGAGTGGCCCGAGGCGTGCGGGCACGCCGAGGACGAGACTCTCGGGAAGCGGGTGCAGACGTTTGCGCCATACCGATGCATGGGCGACCGCCGGCGAGGTGAGTGCGTCACCAAGCCCAACCGCCTCGGCGAGTTCGCGCGCCGCGGGAACACGCAAGAGAAAGGCATCGGCTGCCTCGTCGACTGCTGCGTGACCTGCAAAGGGCGAAGTGCGAATGAGACCACCGACTGTCTCGTTCGCCTCGAGAACCGTGACTTCAACGCTGGGGTCGAGGGTGAGCAGCCGGTGGGCGCAGGCCAGACCGGTGATGCCGCCGCCGACGATGACGACGCGTGTCGGCGCGGCGGCCGGATTCAACCTGCAGCCTCGACCACGCGGCGAGCGAGTGCGGTCATGACCCGGGCATCGTCGTTCACGCACGCGATGCGGTCGAAGACAAGACCGCGCGACTCTGCGTGTCGCTTCGCTTCGATGTCGAGGTCGAAGAGAACTTCGAGGTGATCGGCAACGAAGCCGCACGCACAAACCAGCACGCCGTCGGGCGGGTTGTCGGAAGCGGCGAGTGCATCGATGGCCTCGAGGATGTCGGGGCCAATCCACGGCTCGGGAGTGCGTCCGGCCGACTGCCAGGCGATGTCCCACTGGTCGTGTTCGCGCAGGCCGAGTGCCGAAGCGACCGCGACGGCGGTCGAACGCAGTTCCTGCGGGTACGGGTCGCCGCCATCGATGATGCGCTGTGGGAGGGAATGTGCCGTGAAGAGGACCTTCGTCTTCGACGGCATCTTTGCGAGTCGCTCGCGCATGTCGGCGGCGAGGAACTCGACGAAGGCGGGTTCCGTCGCCCACGATTCGATGCCCACCACGTCGATGCCGTGGGGCTCGGCTGCGGTGGTGGCGCGCCCGACGTACTGGCCGATGCTGTAGCTCGAGAAGTGCGGTGCAAGAACGAGACCGACGATCTTCTCGGCGCCGGCCGCCGCCACATCCGCGACCGCTTCTTCGATCATGGGGTGCGCATGCTTCAAGCCGAGTGACACCCGGAAGCGCCCCGGCGCCTCCGTGTCGAGTGCGCGCTGGATCGCATCGCGTTGTGCTTCGGTGAGCGCTGCGAGCGGCGAGAGTCCACCGATCGCGTCGTAGCGCGCCGTGAGTTCGGCGAGGAGTTCTTCGGTCGGGGGACGACCGCGCCGAATGTCGGTGTAGTACGGCAGGATCTCTTCGCGGCTCCGTGGCGTGCCGTAGGCCATGAGTACGACGGAAATCATCGTCGGGTCCTTTCGTGTACGTGTTGCACCACGGCGTGGAGAACATCGGGGTCGCACTGTGGAGTGACCCCGTGGCCGAGGTTGAAAATGTGGCCCGGATGACCGGCGTTCGCGGCAAGAACGTCGTCGGTCGCGGCGATTGCGGCATCACGTCCGGCGAGAACCGCTGCAGGGTCGAGGTTGCCCTGAAGGACGGCATCGTTGCCGACACGCCGACGTACCTCGTCGATGCGCACCGTCTGGTCGACGCCGAGTACCGCTGCTCCTGCTTCGTGCATTGCTTCGAGAAGATGCGCACAGCCAACGCCGAAGTGGATTCCTGCAACGTCGGGGTGCAGGCGCCGCAGTTCCGCAAAGAGTGATCGCGTGTGGGGAAGCACCGCCGCGCGGTAGGTGGCGGTGTCGAGCGCGCCGATCCAACTGTCGAAGATCTGGAAGGCGCGGGCTCCATGGCGAATCTGCTTGTCGACGAGTTCGATCGCGTGCTGAGTGAGACGCTCCATCACGTTTCCCCACAAGATCGGTTCTTCGCGCATCATCGCGAGCGTGTGGACGTACGTGCGGCTCGGCCGACCTTCGATGAGGTAGCTCGCAACGGTGAACGGCGCGCCGGCGAAACCCAACAGGGGAACTGTCAGTTCCTCGACGAGCAGGTCGATCGTCTCGAGAACGTAACCCATGTCGGTTTCTGCATCGAGGGGTCGCAACCGTGCAAGGTCGGCCGCCGTGCGCAGTGGCTGATCGGCGACGGGTCCGGTACCCGGCGCGACATCGATACCGAAACCAACCGCGTGCGACGAGACCACGATGTCGCTGTACAGAACCGCCGCATCGACGCCGTAGCGACGCACGGGCTGCAGAGTGAACTCCGCCGCGAGGTCGGGGCGTTTGATTGCGTCGAGGATGCTGCCCTCGCCGCGCAACGCGCGGTATTCGGGAAGGCTTCGACCGGCCTGACGCATGAACCAGACGGGTGTGTGCGAAGCGGGCAGTCCTTGCGCAGCCCGCAGGAACGGCGAAGAGCTTGCCGTGACGGCAGGGGAAACGGCCACGTTCGGCAGGTTATCGCTGGGTGTCGTGGGCGGCTAACGGGAACGCGATCGCAGCAAGGCCTCGATGCGCGCAATACGCGTGCGTGCGGGAGGATGCGAGGAGAAGATGCGTTCGTGCCGGCCGCGCCCGATCGATGACGCGTCGCGCGAGGCCACGTGAGTGAGCGCGCGCGACAACTGTCGACCGAAGCCGAGTTCGACGACCCTACGGTCGGCATGGAATTCGGCATCGCGGCCGACGAGGTCGTTCAAACGTTGCGCCGTTGTCAACGTCGCGCCGAAGACCCACGCGAATCCCCTGAGCGCAAGGTCGAGGGTCCGTGATACCCGCCGCATCGCACTCCGTGTTTCTTCGAGTCGTCGCAGTGGCTTCGCGGCGACACCGCGCACGAATTCACCCAGGCGCGCGAAGGCGAGCACCGGAAGGCTGAACCATTGCGCGAAGGAGAGTCCGACGGTGTGTGCTCCGAGGTGGTGGCTGAATTCGTGTGCAACGACGCCCAGGAGTTCGTCGTCGTCGAGGTTGTCGATGGCGAACGAACTCACGACGAGAATGTGACCACCACACGCAAAGGCGTTCAGGTCGTCGCTCTCGTCGACTGCAAAGACGAATCGGCGTTGCGGTGTGCGGGCCGCTGCGAGAACCATTCGTGCCGCGGCGTCGAGCCTGCGCCGTTCGTCCCGGGTCGGCGATCGAACGCCCAGCATGCGTGTCACGAACAAGCGTTGCGTGAAGGGAAGAAACATGACCACCGAAGCCAACGCACTCGTGACCATGAACGCGACGTATGACATGTCGAATGGAACGGATGCGACGAACCAGACCAGGCTCATCGCGGCAATCCACGCGGGCAGGAGTGCGAAGACCGGAGCGACAGCGGTGAGTGCGGACGAATCGAAAGTGTTCTTTCGTCGTCGCGCCACGGGTCCGAGGCTAGACAGCGCCGACTCGGACGATGCTCCTCTTGGTGCGCGTCTACACTGAGCCGATGAGCGGATCGACTGTCATGGAAGGCGCCGAGGCGTGGTCACACGAAGGAACGATCGACGCGGGAGTCGTGGTCGTGCACGGTTTCACGGGCAACCCCGGGTCGATGCGTGGTCTCGCCGAAGCCTGCGCGGCGGCCGGTTTCCATGTCGAGATGCCGCGCCTCGCCGGGCACGGTACGTGTGTCGACGACATGCTGCCGACGCGGTGGGTCGACTGGTGCCGTGATGCCGACGCCGCATACGCGCGACTCGCATCCCGCACGCAGAACGTCGTCGTGATGGGCCTGTCGATGGGTGGTGCGCTCACCCTGTGGCTCGCGGCCGAGCACCCCGAGACGAAGGGAATCGTGTGCGTGAACCCGGCGACCTTCCCGCTCGCCGACGAGATGATGGCGGCGATCCGCGGCATTCTCGACGGTGGCACCGAGGTGATTCCCGGCATCGGCAGCGACATCGCCGATCCCGAAGTC
>DAINNS010000097.1:0-5957 GCA_036735765.1 Ilumatobacteraceae bacterium
TGGCGGAGAGGGTGGGATTTGAACCCACGGTCCGCTTTAACACGGACAACGCCTTAGCAGGGCGCCCCATTCGGCCACTCTGGCACCTCTCCTGGGAAAGGCGAAGTCTACGCCGTGACAACGGGTTCCGAACCCGGGCTGAAACCCGTGCCTGTGGCTACACCTATTATCTGTGCCAACGCATCCGCTACTTCCGGGGAGGAAAATTTGAGCAAGCGTTTGAGCAAGAAGTGGCTGCCCCTCGCAGCCACGGTCGCTCTCGGTGTCGGTCTCGTTGCCTGTGGCGACGACAGCGGCTCGAGCAGCGAAGACACCACAGCGGCCGAAGCGACCGCGGACACGACTGCAACTGCAGACACGACCGCGACCGCCGACACCACTGCACCTGCCGACACCACCGCACCGGCAACGGGCGGCGACTGGGCTGCCAACTTCAAGCCGTGGGAAGAGGGCGCTGCGCCCGTCGCCTGTGGCCCGAAGGATGGCGGCGCGTTGAAGGCTGCGTGGATCTACGTGGGTCCGATCAACGACGGTGGCTGGACACAGACACACGACGAAGCTCGCGTGAAGGTGCAAGAGCACTTCGGCGACAAGATCGAAACCACCTACAAGGAGAACGTGCCCGAAGGTGAGCAGGTCGGCCAGGTCATCGAAGACCTCATCGCCGACGGCAACACCGTGATCTTCGGTACCTCGTTCGGATTCCAGGATGCGTTCGTCGCGGCAGCCGAGAAGCACCCCGACGTCTGCTTCGAGTTCGCAACCGGTTACAAGGGCGGTGCGAACCTGTCGCAGTTCTACGGCGCAGCCGAAGACACCGACTACCTGACGGGCATGGCTGCCGGTGCGGCATCGAAGACCGGCAAGCTCGGTTACCTCGGTTCGTTCGGCATTCCGGAAGTCGTTCGCGGCATCAACGCATGGACGCTCGGCGTTCGCGCGACGAACCCCGAAGCAACCGTGAAGATCGTGTGGGTGAACAGCTGGTTCGACCCGCCGACCGAGCGCAAGCAGGCCGAGGCTCTCATCGCCGCGGGTGTCGACGTTCTTGGTATGAAGGGCATCGACTCGCCGGCGACCGGTGACGCAGCGAAGGCCGCGGGCATTCCGTGGGCCGGCTACAACCGCGACAACAGCGCCAACTACGGCGATGTGTGGCTGACGGGCACCCAGTACCACTGGGACGTGTACCAGATCCCGCGTCTGCAGCAGGTGCTCGACGGCGCGTGGGTTGCCGGCAACTACTACGGCAACATTGGTGACGGCTTCGTTGGTCTGTCGACCTACGGCGATCTCGTCTCGGAAGAGACCCGTGCACTGATCGACGCGAAGAAGGCCGAACTGGCCGCGAACCCCGGTGGTGAGTTCACCGGTCCGATCGTCGACACCTCGGGCAAGGAGCAGCTCGCCGAAGGCAAGCAGCACACCTACGAAGAGTTGATGGGCATGGCGTACCTCGTCGAGGGCGTCGACGGAGAAATTCCGGCCGGCTGATCCTCAACGGATCACACGACACACTCGTGAGAGGGGCGGGCCTTTGGGCCCGCCCCTCGGTGTTTCCACTAGGTTTTGCGCTGGGTTTTGGATTCGTCCGTGAGGGGCAAGTGAAATGACGAACAGCGCGGTGCGCATGACGGGGGTCGTGAAACGCTTTCCCGGAGTAGTCGCGAATGACGGTGTGAACTTCGAGGTGTTGAAGGGCGAGGTTCACGCACTGCTGGGCGAGAACGGCGCCGGAAAGTCGACGCTTTCGAACATCCTCACCGGCCTGTACCGCCCCGACGAGGGCACGATCGAACTCGACGGAACCTCCGTCACGTTCGGGTCACCGAAGGCCGCACTCGATGCCGGCATCGGCATGGTGCACCAGCACTTCCGGCTCGTCGAACCGTTCACCGTCGCCGAGAACGTGATCCTCGGCAACCCCGAGACACCGTTCGTCATCGACACGGGTTCGACCGTCGAACGCGTCGCGGAACTCGCGAAGCGCTACGACATGGCCGTCGACCCGAACGCGAAGATCTGGCAGCTCAGCGTCGGCGAGCAACAGCGCGTCGAAATCCTGAAGGTTCTCTACCGCGGTGCACGCGTGCTGATTCTCGACGAGCCAACCGCGGTGCTCACGCCGATCGAGGCCGAAGCGTTGTTCAAGACACTGCGCGCGATGACCGCCGAGGGCCGCACCGTCATCTTCATCTCGCACAAACTCGACGAGGTGATGAGCGTGTCCGACCGCATCACCGTGTTGCGCGGTGGCCGCACGGTCGGCACCGTCGCGACGAAGGACACCTCAACTCGGGAGCTGGCCAGCATGATGGTCGGCCGCAGCGTCGAGTTCTCCCGCGTCGTGCGCCGCAACCCGGGCGCGGCGGCCGACGTCGTTCTGTCGCTCACCGATGTCAGTTGTGAAGACGACCGAGGCCGACAGGCATTGCACGGGGTCAACGTCACCGTGGGTCGCGGCGAAATCGTCGGTGTCGCGGGTGTTGCGGGCAACGGCCAACGCGAACTTGCCGAGGTGATCGCAGGTATGCGCAGTTCGACCGCGGGCACCATCGTCGTCGGTGACAAGCCCGTTCCAAACGGGCGTGCACGAGCAGCCATCGCGGGTGGCGTGGCACACGTCCCCGAAGACCGCCTGCACACCGGTCTTGCCGCTGGTCATTCAGTCGAAGACAACATGGCGCTGAAGAATTACCGCACTCCCCTCCTCTCACGCTTCGGCTTGTTGAAGCGCAACATCATCACCTCGCAGGCCGGTGACCTGGTGACCAAGTACGACGTGAAGACGCCCGACACCGCGACGCCGGTGCGACTCCTGTCGGGTGGCAACGTGCAGAAGGTTCTGCTTGCTCGCGAGTTTTCGACCAACCCGAAGGTTCTGGTTGCCGCGTCGCCGACGCGTGGCCTCGACGTCGGCGCCATCGAAACGGTGCGCGAACGCCTCGTCGAGGCGGCCGACAACGGTGTGGGGATCCTGCTGATCAGCGAAGACCTCGAAGAACTCATGTCGCTCGCCGACCGAATCGTCGTGATGTACGAGGGTCGCCTCGTAGCCGACATGCCGGCGGTCGGCGCAACACGCGAACAACTCGGCCTCCTCATGGGTGGCGCAACACTGGAGGCCTCACGGTGAAGTCACCCGTACGACTCGAGCGGCGATTGACCCAGCCGCGCTGGCTCAACTGGGCCATTCCCGTCATCTCACTCGTCGGTGCGCTCGTCGTCGGCGCCATCGTGTTGCTGGCGACGGGCAAGAACCCGCTCGATGTGTACTGGCGCATTCTCGACCGCGGCTTTCTGTCGCAGCGCGCCATCACCGGCACGTTGCGCACCGCGACACCTCTCGCCTTCACCGGTTTGTGTGCGGCCGCCGCCTTCCGCCTGGGCGTCATCAACATCGGTGGTGAGGGCCAGCTCTACGTCGGTGCCGTCGGCGCAGCGCTCGTCGGCTTGTGGGTCGGCGGTTCGGCGCCGGTTGGTATCACGATCATCGTGATGGTTCTGGCCGGCATGTTGTTCGGTGCGATGTACGCATCGATCGTCGGTGTTCTGCGATCGCAGTTCAACACCAACGAAATCATCACGTCGCTGATGATGAACTACATCGCGGGCATCATTCTCAATTACCTCATCTTCAACTCGCGGTCGTACTGGCGTGATCCGCGCTCGATGGGCTTTCCTTCTGGCAAGCCGCTCGAGAAACGCGCATTCTGGCCGACCTACGAGATCTTCGGAACGTCGGTGTCGTTCGGATTCCTGCTCGCCATTGCTGCGGCAGTCGTGTTGTGGGTGCTCTACAAGCGCAGCCGCCTCGGGTTCGAGATCGGCATCATCGCCGACTCACCGCGGGCCGCGCGCTACGTGGGCATCCGCACGAAGTGGACCATCGTCGCCGTCACCGCGATGTCGGGTGCGCTCGCGGGTATCGGTGGTGCGAGCCAGGTCGGAGACTTCGCGCACTACCTCGACGCCAAGGGTCTGCAGTTGAACAACTTCGGTTACACCGGCATCGTCGTCGCGGCACTGGCCCGCCTGAACCCGCTCGGAGCGATCCTCGTTGCGGTGTTGTTGGGCGGTCTCACCAACGCCGGC
Organism: Ilumatobacteraceae bacterium; assembly: GCA_036735765.1. Taxonomy (GTDB): domain Bacteria; phylum Actinomycetota; class Acidimicrobiia; order Acidimicrobiales; family Ilumatobacteraceae; genus F1-20-MAGs119. The sequence goes on from DAINNS010000097.1 coordinate 4,096, forward strand.
TACTCACTGCAAGGGCCCGACTTTCCCAGCGGTCTCGTCGGTACGTTGCAGGGCCTCATCCTCTTCACCGCCGTGGCGGGTGAGATTCTCACCAAGTACCGGGTGCGATCGAACAGCAGCGCGGCAAAGGCGGTGGCGGCATGAACAGCAACCTCTTCATCGTCATCGCCGCTCAAGCCATCTTCTACGGGACGCCACTCTTCTTCGCAGCACTTGGCGGCGTCTTCACCGAACGCAGTGGAGTCCTGAACCTCGGCGTCGAGGGCATGATGCTGGTCGGTGGAGTCACCGGAGCATGGGCATCGATTCACGTCGGCGGCTCACCGTGGTTCACCCTGTTGGTCGCGATGCTCATGGCGATGGCGGCGAGCACGGCTCTCGCATCGCTGCATGCGTTCCTCTGCGTCACGTTGAAGGCGAATCAAACCGTGGCCGGTCTCTCGATCACGATCTTCGCCGGGTCCGTGGGTCTGTCGAGTTACTTCGCGAACATCTGGAAAGTTGCCGAGGATCCGGTCACGCGTCAGGTTCGCAAACTCGACGTCCTCGGCCTGGGCGACACACCGGTCCTCGGACCACTCCTCTTCAACCACACGATCCTCACCTACATGTCATGGGTGATGTGTGCGGTCGCCTCGTGGTACTTGTTCCGTACGAAGATCGGCCTGCAGCTGCGCGCCGTCGGTGAATCGCCACAAACGGCCGACGCGATGGGAATCAACGTCGTGAAGTACCGCTACATCCACACGATGCTCGGCGGAGCGCTCGCCGGACTGGGCGGGGCGTTCTACAGCCTGGCGATCGTTCCCACTTGGGTCGACGGCATGACGAAGGGAGCGGGTTGGATCGCCATCGCGCTCGTCATCTTCGGCTTCTGGCGGCCGGGCCTCACGTTGCTCGGCGCGTATCTGTTCGGTGCCCTGCAGTCACTTGGCACGGTGCTCAAGTCGCGCAGCTTCGACATCCCGGGTGACGTACTCGACGCCCTGCCGTTCGTGATGACCATCGTGGTGCTCGTTCTCGTGTCCACTCGGTTCGCGCACAAGCGCATCGGAGCGCCCGCCGCACTCGGCGTGCCCTACGAGCGTGAAGAACGGTGACCTCACCGAATTCGCTCACGAACACCTCGCCGGGCCTGCGGCGTGGTTGGCTTCCCGTCGGTGGTCCCGACGAATTCGCACTTGACACCCCGAAGCGTGTGGAACTTCTGGGCGAGGGCGTCGTCGTCGTACGCGACACCTCGGGATTCAGCGCCTTCGCCGACCGTTGCTCGCACCGCAACGCCAGGCTGAGCGACGGGCGAATTGTCGACGGTTGTCTCGAGTGTCCGTACCACGGATGGCGATTCGATGCGAACGGTCGATGTGCCCACATACCGGCCCTCGGCGTGGGGGCCACTGTGCCACCCACGGCTCATCTCTCGGGCTATCGCGTACAAGAGCGTTACGGCCTCGTCTGGGTGGCCATCGACGAACCCGTGTGTGACCTGCCGGACATCGCCGAGTGGAACGACCCCGCGTTGCGCGCGATCTGGCTTCCACCCGTCGTCATCAACGCCGCAGCGGGTCAATTCGTCGACAACTTCCTCGACTTCGGGCACTTCCCTTTCGTCCATGCGGGAACGTTCGGTGCCGGCGAAGACGAACACATCGGCGACTACGAAGTTCAACGACGTGATGACGGCTGGGGTTTCGTCGTCGAGTATCCGCACACGATCCACAACAACGAAGACCCGTTGGTGAAGACGGGCGAACACCCGCTGGTGCAACCACGAAACATGACCTACACGTACGGTGCGCCGTTCACCATCGTCCTGCGTCTCGAACTGCCGGTAACAGGCATGGTCAATGTCCTCTTCACCG
>DAINNS010000098.1:0-5922 GCA_036735765.1 Ilumatobacteraceae bacterium
ACACAACGGAGTTGAACTGCCCTTCCGAACGGATGGTCATCAGCATGAAGCCATCTGCCGGACGCTTCATCTCGGGTATTGCGACCCGGTGGAATGTTGCACGACCGGATGCAGTGGGGAAGACACCATCGTGGAAGACGCGGTTCGGAATTTCGAACTCTTTCTTCGTTGTCCCGATGTCGCCGACGGCGCCGTAACCGGGAACGGTGTCGGCGATTGCACGACGCAGCGAGTCGTGCGAGGTGATCATCGACCAGTCGAAGCGGTCGCGGGGGAGAATGCGTTGGGCAAGGTCGGAGAGGATGGCCACTTCGGATCGCATCTCGCCGTCGACAGCCGGCGTACCACCGTCGGAGAGTCGGACGAAATTGAACATCGACTCTTGAGTTGTCGACTCGGGCTCTTCATCGCGTGCGAGAACCGGCAGAACGACGGTGGTGCGTGCGCGACCGTTGAAGTGCCCCTGGTTCAGTTTCGTTGTCATCGACACTGCGGTGCCGATACGGGACAGCGCTTCGGTCGACCATCGCGAATCGGGGTTGCTGCCCCACAGGTTGCCACCCAACATCAGCGCGGCATCGATGTGCCCGTCGTGCGCGGCGTTCATGCAGGCGTACGTGTCCATGCCCGCTTTCGTCGACGCGACGACCCCGTACTTTTCGCGCAGGCTCTTTGCGAACGACTCCTTCAGTTGAGGTGATACGCCGACGGAGCCAATTCCTTGAACGTTCGAGTGCCCGCGAATCGGCATGAGTCCGCTGCCCGGCGAACCGAGAAAGCCGCGGGCCATCGCAACGTTCGCGAGCGCGCGCACGTTGTCGACGCCGTGGGCGTGGTGGGTGAGGCCCATCGCCCACATGAACACCGCCGACTTCGCTGTTCCGAGCAGTTCCACGCAGGCGTCGATGTCGGTTCGTGCGACACCACTGCGTTCGACGAGGTCATCCCACGACGTGGCGATCGCGGCATCGCGCACTGCTTCCCATGATTCGGTGTGCTGTGCGATGTACGACTCGTTCACCGCGCCCGATTCGATGATGCCCTTCAAAAGAGCGACCATCAGGGCGATGTCGCCTCCGATGTGTGGCTGGATGTAGAGGTCGCTGACTTGCGACCCGATCACCAGGCTCTTCGCCTGCGAGGGAAGACGAAAACGCTTGAGGCCCAGTTCGGAGAGCGGGTTGATGACGATCACCTTGCCGCCGCGGCGACGCAGGTTGATGAGTTGAGTGATGAGGCGTGGATGGTTGCTTGCGGGGTTGGCGCCGATCACCAGGGCGAGTTCGGTGGTACCGAGATCGTCGAGCGACACCGATGCGGTGCCACTGCCGTAGATGGATGTCAGTGCGACGCCCGATGCCTGGTGGCAGTAGTACGAGCAGTTGTTCACGTTGTTCGTGCCGTACGCACGCGCAACGACCTGCATCAGGAACGCTGCCTCGTTGCTGGATCGTCCACTGGCATAGAAGAAGGTGCGGTCGGGGGTCGTCGCAGTGAAGGCATCAGCGGCCAGCTGCATTGCTTCGTCCCATGACACACGACGAAAGTGCGTGTCGTTCGGTCCGCAGACGATGGGGAAGGTGAGACGTCCCATCGCCTCGGCCTGCGCGCTGGTGAGACCGCTGAGTTCGCCGATGCTCAGTCGGCGCAGGTCGGCCTCGGTGATGGTCTTGCCCATGTCGGCGGCCTGAGCCTGGACCGACTTCTTGCAGACTTCGGGGAAGTGGCCGGCCTCGTTCACCATGCCGCCCTGTTGGCCGCCCATACCCAGCGCACACGTCTTGCAGGCGTTGTTGCTACGCAGCCGCTTGTACAGCGCGATGCTGCCGACCGAGCGTCCCTTTGCGAGCACGTACTTCATCGCCGCGAATCCGCCGGCGGCCTTCACCCGTGGCGTGACCATTGCGCCACACTAACCCGCGGCGAATTGTCGCGGCTTCGGAGAAAGATGCCGTCGTACACTCGTCGTGTGAACTGGGATTTCCTGCCCGACCTTGCCAACAAGACACCCTTGTGGCTTGCGCTGGTGACGGTGGGCGTGAACGCCGCAGTGGGTGCGCTGCGCGCATCGATCGATGACGAGCACCACTGGGACATCGTCGGCATGGCGACGTTCGCCATCCTCATGGGTTTGGGCGGTGGATTCATCCGCGACCTGTTGATTGGCAACCTTCCCGTCGAGAGCTTGCGCACGCCCTGGTATCTCGTCACGGTGCTGGGCGTGATCGGGTTCGTCCTCGTCGTCGGCGAGCGCATTTCGCGCATCACCGCGTTGATGACGTTGATCAATGCATTGGCTCTCGGGCTGTTTGCGATCGTCGGTACGGCCTACGGTCTGCGCGCCGGACTACCCGTGATCTCCTCGATCTTCATCGGTGTCGTGTCCGCGGTTGGTGGTGGGGTGCTGGTTTCGGTGATGAAACACGAGGTGCCGACGATCCTGCTTGCGAGTACGCCCAACGCGCTGGTCGCGCTTCTCGCGGCGGTCGTCTATGCGGCGACCGACGTGTGGGATGCGCGCGCCGCCGGCGTTTTCGGCATCGTGGCGGCCGTGGCCGGTCACTACCTCGCCCATGGCCTCGGTATCGAAACCCAACGTGTCGACCGCCCGTCGACTCTGTTGTTCACGCGCAAGCGCGGCAACGAGTAGCGATCAGAGGCCGAGCCGGTACGTCGCCGTCGGGGCCCCAGCGTTGCCGTCGGGGCACGTGTCGGTTGCCGAAATGTCGACGAGTTCGAAACCGCACGACTCGACCGTGCGCCGTGATGCGACGTTGGTCTCCGCGATGCGTGCGATGACGAATCGTGCCCCGACAAGACCGCGGGTGTCTTCGACGAGTAGTCGGATCGCACCGCGGGCGACTCCACGGCGACGAGCCCACGGCGCAACCCAGTAGCCGATGTCGGCAGTGCCCGACTTGGCATCGAACGAGTGGATCGAGATCATGCCCACCGGCCGGAGGTCGGCAACCGTTCGCACCGCACGGGTGCGAAACTCGCCCGCGCCTGTGGCGACGAACTCGACTGCGTGGTGGCGAAAGTAGGGACGGGGGACGACGGTCCAGCGTTGGATCTCGGGATCCTGGCAGGCGGCGGTGATCCAGTCGATGTCGGTGTCGACGAGTGGGTCGAGCCGTACAGCGACGTCGTCGACACGCTCTTCGGACATGGGGTTGAGGCTACGACGTTGCGGCGGTGGGGCGGTACGGTTTGCGCGTGGATGTGAACGCAGCAGTGCACAAAAGAATGTCGGTTCGTCAATTCACGAGCGATCCGGTTCCCGACGAGTTGCTTCGGGGGTTGCTCACCGATGCGGCGCGGGCCCCGAGCGGTGGCAACCTGCAGCCGTGGCGCATCTATGTGGTGAACGGTGACTCGATGACGAAGCTGCGCGCACATCTCGCCACGCAGCCACCGCTGGAGAAGCCCGAATACGACATCTACCCGGCCGAGCTGGGCGAGCCCTACCGCACGAATCGATTTGCCGTTGGTGAGGCGATGTACGCGACACTCGGCATCGCGCGCGAAGACAAAGACGGCCGTCGCCGACAGTTCGCGCACAACAACGACTTTTTCGGCGCACCCGCTGCACTGTTCTGCTTCGTCGACCGCGGGATGGGCGAACCGCAGTGGTCGGACCTCGGGATGTTCCTGCAGACCTTCATGCTGCTCGCGGTCGAACGGGGTCTCGGTACCTGTGCGCAGGAGTACTGGGCGGTGCGCCATGGTGCGGTGCGCAGTTTCGTTGGAGCACCGGACAACGAGATGCTGTTCTGCGGAATGGCGATCGGTCACGTCGACGAAACGGCGGCGATCAACACCCTGGTGTCAGAGCGGATGCCGCTCGAGATGTGGGCCAAGTTCGTGTGAGGCAACGCCCGTGAAGGAACTGTCAGCGATCGCTGTGTACTGCGGTTCGAGCGACGGAACCAATCCCACCCATCTTCGTTGCGCACACGACTTCGGAGCCTTGTTGGCGAGCGAAGGGATCGCGGTGGTTTACGGCGGAGGAAACGTCGGTCTGATGGGTGCGGTCGCCGACGGTGCGCTACGCGCGGGTGGCGAGGTGCACGGTGTCATCACCGAGGCGCTGCGTGTGAAGGAGCTCGCGCATCTCGAGCTGACATCGCTGATCGTCGTCGACACGATGCACGAACGAAAAGCGGCGATGGCCGACCGTGCGGATGCATTCGTTGCTCTGCCCGGCGGGTTCGGAACGTTCGACGAACTCTTCGAGGTCGTCACGTGGACGCAGCTGGGCATTCACGAAAAACCTTGCGGCATTCTCAATCACGAGGGCTTCTTCGACGACCTCGTGACGTTCATCGACAACACCGTCGCCGCCGGATTCATCAAGCCGGTACACCGCGACACCGTGGTTGTCGAGTGCGATGGGCCGGCGATGTTGCAGAAACTACGTGTGTGGGAGCCGGCGCGAACGCCGAAAATCGTCGACCGCGGCCAACGCTGACCGCGGTCAACCGATTCGTCAGGGAGCGATCGAGAACAGGCTCTCGGTGATGGCCGGGCCGTAGTTCGAGTTCTCCATCGCCGCGATCGCGAAAATGAAGAGCGCGCCGCCTGCCAGGCCGATGTTCTTCATGAAGCCGATCATCTCAGCCTGCTTGGCCTGCGGATCGGAGTGCTTCCAGAAATCGTGCATCTTCACGGCCATCACGACGAGAAGGACGGCGAGAACGATTGCACCGAGGTCGGTCCATACACCGAGGATGACGGAGAGTCCGCCGAGAAGAAGCAGCAGACCCGAGAGTTGCACCGACAGCTTCGGCATCGGCACGCCCTTCATCTGGGCATAGGGGACCATGTGGTCGGCCTTGGTGACGTGGTTGAGTCCCGACATGACGAACATGATCGAGAACAAGATTCTTGCGATGAGAAGTATTGCGTCCATGTACTGAACGGTAAACGACTCAGGGCACGAGGATGATGATGGTCCGTCGGTTCTTGTCTTGTTCGGCGACCGAAGTGCCATCAGAGACCGAATTGTCGGCTCCACCCATGTGCAGCGAGAAGGGTCCCTTCACGCCCGCGGCCTGCAGTTCCACCATCGTCACTGCCGCGCGGCGTCGCGCGAGTTCGGTCTGGGCCTCGCGATCGAACGTGAGATTGCCGGTGTACCCGACGATCAGTACCGCACGTGCGGTTTTGGCGACCTTGGCGTGTTGGGTGACAAGTTTTTCCGAAGCCGGCTTCAACTTCGCCGTGCCGCCCTCGAAGTAGAGCGGGTCGAGGATCTCGATCGCGATGCCTTCCTCGCCGCGCGTTGCGGTCGACTTGAGTACGCGTGTGGTGATGACACGCAGGTTTCCCTTCGTCTGTCGGCTCACTACGTAGGCCTTGCATGTACCGGGCCGCAGGAACACGAGGTAGGGCCCAGCGGGCAGACACACACTGCCCGTACCCGACACCAACACGGTTTTGTCGACTTCGGCCGGGGTGACGACGCGCAAGGCATTCGATGCCTTCACCGTTGCCGGCAACGCGGTGTAGGTATCACCCGCAACTGCAACCGTTGTCGTTGTTGCGGCGACCGTCGTGGTTGTTGTCTTGGGCGTCTTCTTCTTGATGGTGGTGGTCGTCGCCGGAACGGTTGTCGACGTGGTTGTTGTCTTGGGTGTCCTCTTTTTCACGGTTGTGGTTGTTGGGGGGACCGTGGTCGACGTGGTGGTTGATTTCGGTGTCGTCTTCTTAATAGTTGTGGTTGTTGGGGGGACCGTCGTGGTTGTTGTCTTCGGCGTTTTCTTCTTGACGGTTGTGGTCGTCGCCGGAACGGTCGTGGTTGTTGTTCTCGGTGTCTTCTTCTTGATCGTTGTGGTTGTTGGGGGAACGGTCGTGGTTGTTGTCTTCGGCGTCTTCTTTTTCACGGTGGTTGTGGTTGCCGGGACGGTCGTGGAAGTGGTG
>DAINNS010000099.1:0-3704 GCA_036735765.1 Ilumatobacteraceae bacterium
GGAACTGACGCTCGAGGACGCCGTAGATGTACTTCGCCTTCTGCTTTTCCTGCAGCTGGGCGAGGTACTCACTGCCGGCGTTGCGACGACGCGTGCGGCCGTGGTGACCCGGGGGGAACGGACGACGGTCGAGCGCCTTCGTGCCCTTTTCGTTCTCGTAGATGTTGACGTTGAGGCGGCGCGAAATGCGCACCTTTGGTCCGGTGTAACGAGCCATGGCTCAGGCCCTCCGACGCTTGGGCTGACGGCAACCGTTGTGCGGCACCGGGGTGACGTCCTTGATGCCCGACACTTCGATGCCGGTGTTCTGGATCGAGCGCAGCGCGGTGTCACGGCCCGAACCCGGACCCTTCACGTGCACTTCGGCGCGACGCAGGCCGTGCTCCATCGCGGCGCGCGCGGCCTTTTCGGCTGCGAGCTGCGCGGCGAACGGGGTCGACTTGCGCGAACCCTTGAATCCGACACCACCCGACGACGCCCACGAGATGACGTTGCCCTCGAGGTCGGTGATCGAGACGATCGTGTTGTTGAACGAGCTCTTGATGTGCACGACGCCGACGGAGACGTGCTTGCGCTCGCGCTTGCGCGGACGGCGCCCACCTGCTGCTGGCTTTGCCATTACTTCCTCACTGCCTTCTTCTTGTTGGCGACGGTCTTCTTCGGTCCCTTGCGGGTGCGGGCATTGGTGTGCGTGCGCTGACCGCGGACCGGCAGGCCCTTGCGGTGACGAACGCCCTGGTACGACCCGATTTCGATCTTGCGCTTGATGTCCTGCTGCACGTCGCGGCGCAGGTCACCCTCGACGGTGAGGTTCGCATCGACGTATGCACGGATGCGATTGGTCTCTTCCTCGGTGAGGTTGCGCACGCGCTGGTTGTGGTCGATACCGAGTTCCTGGCACATCTTCAGTGCGGTGGAACGACCGACGCCATAGATATAGGTGAGCGCGACTTCGAGGCGCTTTTCGCGCGGAATGTCGACACCGGAAATACGAGCCATTGATGTTTCCTTTTTCTAACCCGGTCAGCCTTGACGCTGCTTGTGTCGGGGGTTCTCGCAAATGACCATCACGTTGCCGTGGCGACGGATGATCTTGCACTTCTCACAGATTTTTTTCACGCTGGGGCGGACCTTCATGGTCTTCTCACTTCAACTTCACTTGAATCGGTAGGTGATACGACCACGGGTGAGGTCGTAGGGGGTGAGCTCGACTTGGACCTTGTCGCCGGGAAGGATGCGGATGTAGTGCATGCGCATCTTGCCGCTGATGTGCGCGAGCACCTGATGACCGTTCTCCAACTCGACGCGGAACATCGCGTTCGGAAGGGATTCGGTGATGGTGCCCTCGAGCACGATCGCATCTTCCTTTGGTTTGGCCAGGAGAGACTCCTTCTCTTTCTTGCAGTTTTTTTCTTGCGTGTTCTTCGAACCGAACGGCTCTGTCGGGGGACAAAATGACGGTGGTACCCGTCGACAGGGCGTAGGGAAGGCTATCGGTGGCGGGACCCAACCCCACAGGGTGTTCGGGGTGCCCGGGCCCCTGACGGCGCGGGCCCTAGCGGGAGTCGATAACCGTGGTGATCCTCTCGAAGACCTGGTCGGGGCTCCCCACACCGTCGACCGGAAAGAGCCGCCCGCTCGCACCGTAGAACTCGATCAATGGCGCGGTTTGGGTCTCGTAGAGGTCGAGGCGACGGTTGATGGACTCGGGCGTGTCGTCATCGCGCTGCACGACGTCACCGCCACAGGTGTCGCAGGTCCATGGCGAGCGCACGACGGGACCTGCTTGGTAGTTGGCCCCGCAGTCGCGGCACACCCGACGGGCCGAGAGGCGTTCGAGGACCATTTCACGTGGCACGACGAGATCGATGACCGCAGCGAGTGGACTGACGTTCGCGATGTCATCGAGGGCCTCGGCCTGGGCCACCGTGCGCGGAAAACCATCGAGGAGGAATCCCCTGCGTCGCGCATCGGCCTTGCCCAAACGTTCGCGCACGAGTTCGACGATGAGTTCATCGCCGACGAGGCCGCCCGAGCCGATGACTTCGGCAACGCTGCGTCCGAGCGGAGAATTCTCGCGCACCGCCGCACGCAGCATGTCGCCCGTCGAGATGTGCGGAACGACGTAGTGCCGCGACAAACGAACGCACTGTGTTCCCTTGCCCGAGCCCTGTCGACCCAGCAAGACGATGCGCGTACCTTTGGTCATGAGAGGCCTGTCATGAGAGGTTGCTCGGCACGGGAAAACCGTCGCGATGTTCGAAGTGCGGCGAGCCGCTACTTCAGGAATCCCTCGTAGTTGCGGAGCATCAACTGGCTGTCGATCTGACGCATCAACTCGAGTGCGACGCCGACCGCGATGAGCACCGTCGTACCGGCAAAGGGGAACGACTGAACGTCGCCGATCCAAAGAATGATGTACGGCAAGATCGCGATGAATGCGACGAACAATGCTCCGGGCAACGTGATGCGGTTCACGGTCTTGGCGAAGAAACGTTCGGTCTGCGTTCCGGGACGGATACCGGGGATGAAGCCACCCTGCTTGCGCAACTGGTCGGCCTGACGCACGGGGTCGAACGCGATCGAGTTGTAGAAGTAGGCGAACGCCACGATCAGCAGGAAGAACACCGAGATGTACAGCATGTTCTGGCTGTTGATGAGGTAGTCGTTGACGAAACCGGCAATCGACCCGCGCCACCCTTCGGCGCTGCCCAACATGTTCGAAGCGAGAACGGGCAGGAGAAGAATCGACGAGGCGAAGATGATCGGCACCACGCCGGCCTGGTTGACCTTCAACGGGATGTACGTGCTCTGGCCGCCGTACATGCGTCGTCCGACGACACGCTTGGCGAACTGCACCGGGATGCGGCGCTGACCGAGCTCGACACGCACGACCGCGTAGAGAATGGCGATCGACACCGCAACGAGAATGCCGAACACGACGAACTTCTTGCTCTGCAGAATCGAGTAGTAGCTGTAGGGCAGACCGCTGACGACCGACGCGAAGATCATCATCGACATACCGTTGCCGATGCCGCGCTGGCTGATGAGTTCACCGATCCACATGAGGAACGCGGTTCCCGCGACGAGCGTGGGAATGACGAGCAGCGCCCGCGGCATGAACGGGTCGAGCAGCACCACGTCGGGAGCCTGAGCCGCCGCGCCGAAGAACGCCGAACCGCGTCCCTGACCGAAGATGAAGGTGAGACCCGCACCCTGCAACACGGCGATGCCGATTGCGACGTAGCGCGTCCACTGCGTGATCTTGCGCTGGCCAACCGCGCCCTCTTGCTGCCACTCCTCGAGTTTCGGAATCACCACGGTGAGCACCTGCATGATGATGCTCGCCGTGATGTACGGCATGATGCCGAGCGCGAAGATCGAGAACGATCCGAACGCACCGCCGGAGAAGAGGTTGAGGAAACCGAGGGCACCCTGTGACTTGGCCGCCTCGTTCAGCTGACGAACCGCTGCACCGTCGACGCCGGGCACGCGCAGCGCGACGCCGAACCGATAAATGACGACCATGAGGATCGTGAAGAGGATCTTGTTGCGAAGGTCGGCGACCTTGAACAGGTTCTTCATGTTCGACAGCACTGCAGTGCTCCTTTTTGTGGGCGCGTTGCGTTTGGTCGGCGCCGCGCGCCGGCACGATTAACGGTTGGTGAACTGGTTGCCCTTGGCGGGCGGACGCACACCACGGA
>DAINNS010000099.1:3714-5914 GCA_036735765.1 Ilumatobacteraceae bacterium
ACGGAAGGTGGGCGGAAGGATGGTGACACTGCCGCCGGCCGCGGTGATGGCGGCTTCGGCCGACTTCGAGACCGCATGCGCGCTGACCTTCACCGCACGGGTGATTTGGCCGCGGGCGAGGACCTTGATCGGCTTGCCCTTGCGCGCCACACCGCGAGCGACGAGCACTTCGGGGGTCACTTCGGACTCCGACAGTTCGTTGATCGAGTCGAGGTTGACCGCGCAGTACTCGACGCGGAACGGGTTGTTGAAGCCCTTCAACTTCGGCACGCGCTGCTTGAGTGGCATCTGGCCACCTTCGAAGCCACGCGCCACGGTGTTGCGGGCGTACTGACCCTTGGTACCACGACCTGCGGTCTTGCCGCCCTTGCCGCCGATACCGCGACCGACGCGCTTGCGGCGCTTGGTTGAACCGGGTGCTGGTGCGAGTTCATCGACGCGCATGTCAGCTCTCCTTCACTTCGATGAGATGCGGAACGCGTGCGATCATGCCCCGGATTTCGGGACGGTCGGGCAGCGTGTTGGTGTCGCCGATCTTGCTGAGGCCGAGAGCGCGCAGCGTGCCACGCGACTTCGGCTTGTTGCCGATCTTCGAACGGATGAGTGTGACGGTGATGGTCTTGTCGGCCATGGTCAGTGAGCTCCCCCGGACTTCTTGCGCTCGTTGTAGGCGCGCAGCATTCCCTTCGGAACGAACTCTTCGGCGGCGAGGCCACGACGAGCGGCGACCACGTCGGGACGCTGCAGCGACTGCAGACCCTGGATGGTTGCGCGCGCGACGTTGATCGCGTTCGAAGAACCGAGCGACTTGGCGAGCACGTCGTGGATCCCCGCTTCTTCGAGGATGATGCGCGCCGCGCCGCCGGCGATGACGCCGGTACCGGGTGTGGCGGGCTTCAGGAGCACGCGACCTGCACCGACGACGCCGATGACGGGATGCGTGATGGTGGAACCAGCGAGGGCAACCTCGAACAGGTTCTTCTTCGCCTCTTCGGTTCCCTTCTGGATGGCCAGGGGGACTTCCTTTGCCTTGCCGTAGCCGAGGCCGACTTTGCCGTTGCCGTCACCGACGACGACGAGTGCGGTGAAGGAGAACCGACGTCCACCCTTCACGACCTTGGCGACGCGGTTGATGGTGATCACGCGCGACTCGCGCAGACCACCGGGCTCACCCGCGACGGGTGCGTTTGCTGTGACGTTGCTCATCAGAACTCCAGACCTGCTTCACGGGCAGCTTCAGCCACCGCTGCGACGCGACCGTGGTAGGCGTAGCCGCCACGGTCGTAGACGACCTTGCTGACGCCGGCGGCCTTGGCACGCTGCGCGGCGACCTGGCCAACCTTCGTTGCGGCGGCGACGGTCGAACCGCTGCCCGACCCGCGCACCTCGGCCTCGGTGGTCGAAGCGGACGCAATGGTGCGACCCGCCTCGTCGTCGATGACCTGAACGGTGATGTGCTTGTTGCTGCGGTGCACGGCGAGACGCGGACGCTCGGCCGTACCACGAACCTTCTTGCGAACGCGGCGGTGGCGGCGCAGACGCGATTCGTGGCGCTGTTGTGCAATTGATGCCATGGTTCGCTCTCCTTACTTCTTTCCTGCTTTGCCGGCCTTGCGGATGATGCGCTCGTCGAGATAGCGAACGCCCTTGCCCTTGTAGGGCTCGGGCTTGCGGATCGAGCGGATGTTCGCGGCGACCTGGCCAACGGTTTCCTTGTCGATGCCCTTCACGATGATGCGCGTGGGCTGGGGCACTTCGAAGGTGACACCTTCGGGTGCATCGACCATGACGGGGTGCGAGAAGCCGAGCGAGAGGCGCAGCTTGTTCGGGCCCTGGGCCTCGGCGCGGTAACCGACGCCGACGATGTCGAGTTCCTTCACGAAACCACCCGTGACACCCTGCACCATGTTGGCGACGAGTGTGCGGGTGAGGCCGTGCAGCGAGCGGTTTTCGCGCTCGTCGTTCGGACGCTCGACGAGAAGGTTGGTCTCGTCCTTGCGCACGCTGATTTCACCCGGGATGACACGCGAGAGCGTGCCCTTCGGGCCTTTCACCGTGATGGCGCCGTTGGCGATGGTGACGTCGACTCCGGACGGCACTGCGATGGGGGATTTTCCGATGCGGGACATGTGTCGTTTCCTCCGGTCACCACACGAAGCACAGGACTTCGCCGCCGACCTTGCGCTTGCGCGCTTCGCGA
>DAINNS010000100.1:0-5912 GCA_036735765.1 Ilumatobacteraceae bacterium
CCGATAGAGCGCCATGATTTCAGATTGGTCGGTTCCGGCGGTCAATCGGTCGAGCACCAACTGGCCGTCACGGAGTCCGATCAGCCGGTCGGTTCTGCCGATTGCCAGTTCGACCTGGTGCAAGCTGCAGAGCACGGTCATGTTGTCCTCGCGCGCGATACGAGCGATCAGGTCGAGCACCTGCACCGACGACTCCGGGTCGAGCGATGCGACGGGTTCGTCGGCCAGAAGAACCTTGGGTTGCTGCATAAGACTTCTCGCAATGGCGACGCGCTGCATCTGTCCACCGGAAAGCGTGTCGGCGCGCTGAAATGCCTGTGCCAACAAACCCACCCGGTCGAGATGATCGAGTGCTTGACGTCGCAGCGCTTTCGGGTACGAGCGCACCCCCAAACGGGGGCCGCGAAGACGACCGAGAGATCCGACGAGCACGTTCTCGATGCATGTCATTCGGCCAACGAGACCGAATTGCTGGAAGATGAACCCGATGTCCCTGCGGAGGTCGCGCAATTCGGAAGATCCGCACTCGTCGACGACGCGGCCAAGAACCGTGACGTGACCGCCGGTCGGTCTGTGCAGTCCGTTGACCAGCCGCATCAGCGTCGACTTGCCTGAACCGGAGAGTCCGAGGAGACCGACCACCTGACCAGCGGGTACGTCGAATGAGACGTTGTCAACCGCGAGCGTTCCGTTTGGGAAGCGCTTCGAGAGGGACGCGATCGATACGACCGCGTCCCCCCCACGAGCACCTACGCCTTGCATGAGGAACTCTTCGTTGCCTCGCACACCCCACGGATGTAATCGTAGAACGAGTCTTTGACTTCGATGAACTTGTCGGCATTCTTGTCTTCGATCACGACGCACGTGGCGATTGCCGTGCAGCCGTTCAGACCCTTCGACACGAAGTATTCCTTGCTTGCCTTCGTGAGAAGAATGTTCTTCACGGCCGCCTTGAACGACGCCGGCAGCGTGCTGCGAATCGACATCGGTCCGTTCGGAATTGGGCCCGATTCCCAGATCTGTTTGTACTCGGCGGGCTTCATCGCCGCGAGTGTGCCCGCGCCGATGGTGACGCAGCACGCAAAAGCAGCCTCGCACTGGTTAGTCGACAGACCGAGCAGCGACTTGTCATGACCACCCGTGAAGTTCTGGGTGATGTCCTTTTCGGTGAGCCCAGCGTTCAAGATGCCCTCGGTCGGAATGAGGCCACCCGAGGTCGAGGTCTGCGTGACGAAGCAGACCTTCTTGCCCTTGAGGTCCTTGATTCCGGCGATCGTGCTGTCCGACTTCACGTACAACTTCGACGTGTACGAGGTGGACCCATCGACGTACTTGGAAATCGCCACCGGCTCGATCTTCGCACCGTTCAATTTCGACACGATGTACGACATCGCACCCCAGGCCACCATGTCGACCTTGTTCGCAATGGAGGCCTCGATCACACCCGCATACGAGGTGCCGGCGTAGAACTCGACCGGAATGCCAAGCTCGTCCTGGAAGAGTTTGACGAGACCCTGCCATTTGGTCTGCATCGCGGACACGTTCTCGGCCGGCACGCCGCCGATGACGAACTTGGACGGCCAACCCGTCTTGTCGAGCTTCGCGAGGTCAATCGGCGCAACGGTGGTCGCCGTCGTCGTCACGAGCTTCCACGTGTACTTCTTCGTCTTGGCGGTATAGGTGCACTGGTACGACTTGCCGGCGGCTTTGACCACCTTGCCGTACTGCGCCTTGGTACATGCGGCCCCGTTCTTCGGAGCTGCACTGCTCGCCGCAACCGAACTGCTGCCCGCACCAACCAGTGCGAATGCCGCAGCCATCGCGACAAGGATCTTGACTTTCAAACGGCTCTTCATGTTTCTCCTTTGAGATGGTTGAGGTAGTGGGGATTTACTTGAACTTGACGATGATCGGCTCTGCCGCTGCACCCTTGCCGAGCGTCGACTTCGACGAAACGATGCACTCGCCCGTGGCGCCACGGAACGACGACGGCACCGTCACCGAAAGCTTCAGCTTCTGGCCTTTTGCGCTCAAGGTGCCACGGTCGCTGGTGCACTTCAGCACGTAGGCAACGTCGCCCGCCCAGCCGACTTCGGTCGGTGCGCGGAACGAAACCGTCAACTTGCCCGTAGCGGTCGATGCCTTGACCTTGCGCGGTGCGGACGGTGTGTTCGATGGGATTTCGTAGATCGCCACCGTTCCTGACAACTCGAACGATGCGATCACGAGCGCATTGCCCGTCGGGCTCTCATCCTCGTTGACGAACAAGAGACCTTCGGGCGACACATCACCCACGCTTGTTCCGGTCACGAGGTTGCCCGCAGGGTCGGAGGTGTTGATGTAGTCGACGAACACCGGTGCAGTCGGGGTGCTCGCATCAAACAACACCACGCCGCCGTCACGTTCGAGGCCGGCCGCGATCCAGGTCTTTCCATAGGCCTTGCCCACGACGACGGCCTCGGGTTCGGGACCCTTCTTCGTCGAACGCGCATCGACCGCCTTGATCGCACCACCGGTGGTGTCCCAGTCGGCGTTGAAGTAGGTCGGACGACGGGCAGCGATGATCTGTTCGAACTGATCGCCCGAGTCCCAGACCTGAGTCATCGTGTCGACGCCCTCGACGTCATTCGTTGCCTTCCAGATCGAGATCGAACGCGAGCCGAACGCGTAGGCAACCTTCACCTTCGTCGACTTCGTCACGACCGCCGAGCGCGGCGTGGCGGGAGCGAACGGCGTGACGCCGAGCGAGCCGGCGATCTTTGCAACCGCGGCGATCGACGCGTCGGATGAATCCGCTGCTGACGACAGCTTCAGTTCTTCGTCCTCTGCCGTTGTCGTGGACGTTCCGCCCAGCAGGCAGGGATACGCGCGCGCATCCCCTTCGTTTGCAGTGACGAGGTAGGTCGTTCCGTCGTCGGCGGTTAGGGTTGAAATTGCATCGGGCATGTACATGCCCTGCACGTTCTGGTTTGCAACGAGTGCCGTCTTGTCGCTGATTGCATCGAGGCCCTTGCCCGCATCGGCGTGCTTCTTGTAGCCGAGACCGCTGATCGAGACGATCGAACGCGTTGCAAGGTCAACCGTTGCGATCGCGTTGTTCTCCTGCAAGGTGACGTAGGCGTACTTTTCGTCGTCCGAGAAGGTCAGATACTCGGGTTCGAGGTCCTGCGCCAGACTCGCTCCCGGTCCGAAGACACGGCCACCCTGGAAAACGAGCGACGTTGCGCGGTCGTTGAACGATTCAAAGTTGATCGTTGTCGCGGCACCGACCTTGACCCCACCGACGTCGATGATCGACACCGAGCCGTACGGATCGGTGGTGACCGGCAGTGTTCCGTCCGCGGCCTTGCAGTAGGACGACGGCTCGCCTTCGTTGGCCGACATCACGTAGCGACCGTTGGGTGAGAAAGAGACGTGGTCGGGCAATGCGCCGACTTCGATACCCGTCTCCGAACCCTTGAGAAGTTTTCCGCTTGTGTCGGTGAGAAATACCTTGCCGTTGGCCTGATTGTTGCCGCCAACCGCCGCTGCAATCGCAACGATGCCGTTCTTGGTGGCGACGCTCTGGACTCCGGTTGCGCCCTTCGCGGCGAGGTCGATGGACCGCACCTTCTTCGGTCGCAGTGGTTGACTGATGTCCACGATATCGATTTGATTCGTCTTGCCGTTCGTCACGAACAAGCGCTGTGATGCCGGATCGAATGCGCTGATTTCGGCGCCACCGATGCCGCTACCACTCGACCAACGAGAGAGAAAACGGAGGCCGGCTTGCGTGGTCGCGTCGGCCGAAACCGAAGCGGAACCGCTACCCAAAAACGCCGTTCCCACAACGCTTGCGGAGATGAGAACGGCAACGAGAGAAGATGCTTTTTTGTTTTTCATCGCGGGCAAAAGTACTCAGTCGACGTTTCGCGAAAGAGCCCTGGAGTTTTCGTCAAAGCGGACGTTCAGCAAACTTTCGACACCGCGTCGCCCACCACCGCTCACGACGAGGAGATGATTGTTCACTTTCCGTCGATCGTCCGTTTCGTTGTCGTCGAAAGTTCGTAAGGAACACGTCATCGAAGGCGCGTATGTTGCGCGGCGTGTCGTCTTCCGGAAACAATGTTTCTCCCGACCGGAATCAGTTGTGCAATCTGATTGCACGAATCCCGGGAAGCAACCTCGTCATGATCGTCGACGATCTGCTCGTCAACGGTTCGATCCCCGCGCCCGTGCCGGTTCGTGAGCCGCAAATCGGAACGGTACAGATTCAGGTCCGTGAGCCGATCTGTCTCGACCGCTTCATCCTCGGCGATGCCCTCGTGACTACCGCAGAGGTGGTGGTCGGTGACACGCTCGGATGGGCCATGCGGCCCGGAGCGGATCCCGAATCGGCCGTCGCCGCCGCAATCCTCGATGCCTGGTTGACGGATGACGGAGGAAGTTCACCTCACGTTCAACGAGTCGTCGATGAATTGATGGCGCTCGACAAGCGACGCGAGGAAGAAGAAGACCGTCGCCTCAATGAAATCATGTCCACCGCAATCGACTTCGAAGAGTTGGACTGACGATGCGCACTGATGTGGACCTCTACCGCTCGAATCTCGTCGACCATCACGAGTCACAGGAACTGTTCCGTCTGTTGCTCAAGGCACTCAGTCGACCCGGAATGATCTTGCGCCTGCCGGACTGGGTTACGGCGCGAACCATTCCGGCGTTGACCCCGATCATCGCTCTCGTCAGTCACGACGTGCCGTTCTCGCTCGTCGGCTCGACGATCGACGGACTTGATGAGGCCCTCGCCCGGGCGACGGCGGGGCGTCTCGTACCGGTCGCCGAAGCCGGCTTCGTCGCCGTGCTCACGGGCGGTCCGTCCGAGATGGCGCACGTTCGCGTTGGCACCCCCGAACGACCCGACCACGGATGCCAGGTCGGCGTCCAGTTGCAGGGGCAATTGATCGTGACTTCGTTCGCATCGGGCGTCCCGTCCGATTCGGCGGTCGCGTCGATCACATTACGCGGGCCCGGCGTCGCCGAATCGACGTCCATCGGCTACGCGGCCAACATCGATGAAGTCGAACGCCTCGGCTCGATTCTCAGCACGCGCCGATCGGCTCCACCGTGCGGTTTCGACATGTGGCTTTTCGATCCGCACGGTCGCGTCGTCGGCGTGCCCCGCACCAGCCACGTCGACTTCCATGCCCAGATCACCGTGAAGGGAGAGTCCTGACATGGGCTATGCAGCCGCACGCGGTGGCTTGTCCGCGATCAAGAGTGCCGAGGACCTGGTTCGTCGTCTACGCGATGCCGATCCGAGCCAACCGTTGGGTACCGACCAGCTCACTGGTCGACTTCGACTGCTGGTCGATCGCGTCATGGGTGAGGCTGGGCTGTGGGCCCCCGAGTTGGCCGCAATGGCCATTCGGCAAGCCGAAGGCGACAACATCGAAGCAGTACACCTGCTGCGGGCGTACAAGTCGACCCTTCCGCGCATAGCTGTCGCGAAGGTGATCGACGCCGACGAGATCGTCGCAGAGCGTCGCGTCGTACCGGCATTCCGCGAACCAGGCGGGCCCCAACTCCTCGGTCGCAGCACCGACTACACCGCGCGCATGCTCGACCCCCGTCGGGTTGTCACCCACTCGGCCGACGCGGCGACCCAGGCCACGATGACGGAATCGGACGGGGCAAAACGGCAAGTGTTCGACCGAACGACTCCCGAGGTGTCGCGCATGAGCCAAGTGCTGCGCGACATGGATCTGTTGGTCGCTCGTAGGCGCGCCGACGACCCCGAGCCGTTCGACATCACCCGTATGCCGGCGAGACCTCCCGCCCCACGATCGGCGCGACTGTCGACAATGGCCCGGGCCGAAACCGGTGCACTGATCGGTCAGTGGTACCGCAACATTCTCGGCCCCGACGGCTATCTG
>DAINNS010000101.1:0-1031 GCA_036735765.1 Ilumatobacteraceae bacterium
CGGCACAGGTTTGCGCGATGCCGGACGAGATGACGGACGTGACGACGGACGAGATGACGGACGTACGGAGCGACGCTGGGGCTCGACGACGCGCACGTGCCCCCGCTCACGCGCCAAAGAAGACGAGGGAGACGACGAAGACCGGTGCTGACGAACCGTCACGGAGCACCGTCGACTTCGTTCTTGATACGACCGAACTCATCGAGTGGTGAGGTCGCTTCGTCGGCGACGCGATCCATCAGATCCCCGGTCGAGGCGAGAACCGTGGCCAGAACATCGGGGTCGACGGGAATGAACCGCGCGTTACCCGCGGGCTTCATGCCCAGCTTCGCTGCCTCGGACGACAGACGGCCGGGCGACTCCAGAAACGCCCGCTCGTGGCGCAGGTCGCTGTAGTTGTCGCGCGCCATGACGACCGACCGATTCATGTTGTCGAGGTGAAGCTGTTGCTTGGCCAGTTCCGTCCGCAAGAGTGCTGCGAAGAAGAGAAGCGCGCAGAGAACCGCCGCCACGATGGTCACCAAACCAACCACGCGGCCGCCGCGCTGGACGACGACGAGACGGGGACGCTCGACGGTCGCCGTCGTCTCGACGACGCGCGGGGAAACCGGACGCATCGTGGCGGCCATCAGCGCTCGGCCTTCGTGGTCTCGCGACTCGCGTCGGCGATCGGAAGCTTCTCGACGACGCGGAACCGCGCGCTACGGGCGCGAGGATTCGCTTCGACTTCCGCGCGCGATGGATGACGCGGCGCTCGGACCCGCTTCACTCGCGGTGTCGCCCCACACCCGCACGGCAGGCCGGGCCGGCACGTGCAGCCACCCGTCTCCGCCCGACGCAGGACGTCTTTTACGATCCGGTCCTCGCCCGAGTGATACGAGATCACGGCGACACGTCCGTTCGGACGGGTCGCGTCGATCGCGGCCTCGAGAGCGCGCGGAAGTTGTTCGAGTTCCCCATTGACCTCGATCCGCAAGGCCTGGAACGTCCGCTTCGCAGGATGCCCGCCGCGACGACGCGGCGCGGCGGGG
>DAINNS010000101.1:1041-5763 GCA_036735765.1 Ilumatobacteraceae bacterium
CGGGGATCGCTGCAGTGACAGTGGCAGTCAGCTGTGAGGTCGTCGTGATCGGCCGCGCCGCGATGATCGCATCAGCGATGCGGTGCGCAAAGCGCTCGTCGGCATGATCGCGGAGAATCCGGGCCAGGTCGTCGCGTTCGTAGGTGTTCACCACGTCCGCGGCGGTCGGACCCTGAGACGCGTCCATCCGCATGTCGAGGGGGGCCTCGACACGGTAGGAGAAGCCGCGTTCCGCAACATCGAGCTGGGGCGAAGAGACACCGAGGTCGAACAGCGCTCCGGACACACCATCGGCACCGACCTCAGCAAGGACGTCGACCAGAACGACGTTCAGTTCTCCGAAAGTCGTGCGACGTGTCGTCGCGCGATGCCCGTACCTGGCCAACCGTTCACGCGCTGCTGTCAACGCGACATCGTCGCGGTCGATACCGATGATCGAGATGTCGGGCCTCGACTCGAGAAGCGCGACGCTGTGTCCCGCGCCGCCAAGAGTCGCGTCGATGATGTGCCCCGTGGGCACGTCGGCGAACACTTCGACGACCTCACGTTCCATGACCGGCGCATGGTGGAATTCGTTTGCTTCGCTCACCGGCAGCCCCTCGGCCGACGAATGCCGCCGGGATTTCTCCCCGGAACGCGCGAGACGGTAGCGGGCGGAGTTGGAGCTAGCCATCTTGCCGACCGAGAGACTGCCGGTGAGCGAAACGTCTGGGTGTTGCATTCCGTCACCATCACTGTCCCGAGCCGGCGATCTTTTCCGTGCCGGCGCTTGCGATGCGACCGAATCGCGTGGGCTCCCAGATCTCCACGCGGTCGAACGCACCTGTGACGATGACTTTCGAATTCAGACTGAGACCCGCAAACGACCTCATCTCTTCGGTGAGAAGAACGCGACCCTGGGCGTCGATCGTGACCTCAGCTGCACTACTGGAAATCGCACGCAGTTGGTCGCGGGCCATTTCGCCGCGACGCACCTTGTCGATCATTTCCTGTCCGAAGCTCTTGAAGTCCTCCGACGTCCAGACGGTGACGCACTTGTCATCGCCGAGAACGAGGAAGCAACGGGGTTCCAACTGCGGCCGGAACGCAGCGGGCAGCGCAAGTCGACCCTTGGGGTCGAGCTGCCGCTCGTGCGTGCCGACAAACACGTTGTCTCCGTCCCGACGCCCCTTCTCCGCCGCGTGAGGGTTTCCCCACCCGCACCCACGGGGCGGGCATCACCTCCCCGCAGGCATCACCACTATGCCCCACTTCTCCCCACTTTGCAAGTATTTCCCCCCACTTTCTCCCCACTGGGCACCACAGGGGTCATTTTTGGGCCGACACGCTCAGGCGCCGAATCACCCGAAGTACGTCAAAAGACCAATAAAAACCGGCTCTTTTTGTGCGTCAACCACACACGTACGCCGTCGTGGGGAGAAGTGGGGAGCGTCAGCGTGAAGGCACAGCGTCAGCGTGAAGGCAAAGCGCCAGCGAGCCGTGCGGCGAGGTCGGCCGGGGCAATGGCTGGAATCGTTGCCACCAAGGTTGCAACCCGATCGGGGTCATCGCCCAACGATGGAATCGCGCCCAGGTGCAGCGCCACGTCCCATGCGAAATATGCAATGCATTGGAACCGAGCGAAGTCGCGGGTGCGTCGTTGGCTGATACCGACGACCTTTGCGCCCGAGCCGACGAAGACCTCACCGGTGCCGCGGCCAGCAACGCACAACGTCTTCGACCAGTCGTTGGCGACGTGCGCATCTTCGTTCGTGATCACGCCGTCCATTCCCAGGTCGACGAGAACCTCGCGCCACACGTGCCCGACGAAGTGCATCGCGCGACCCACGTCGTCGACCCACAACGAATCAGTTCGAGCAATCACGATGTCGATCCACACCGAAGTCACGGGGTCGACATGCACCGCTCCCCCGCCGCTTCGACGGCGCACGACGTCGATGCCGTGCGCCGAACAGAACTCACCATCGACGTCACCGTCGCGTTGCGACGACCCGAGGACGAACGCCGGCCGCGTCGGCTGCATCAGCCAGACGCCACGGCGTGCGGGCAGGTCGGTGTCGTGCAGCGATTGAGCGTCGGACGTGATCGTCTCGGTTGGCCAGTCGCTCGACCCGTTCATGGGTCAATCCTGAAGGCTCAGGAGGCTTTTGCCAAATACGGCTTCCACGCCTCGGGTACGCGCGTGACCGCAAGGGTGATCCATGCCGCCTCTCTCGGGGCGAGCGGCGACTTGGCCAACGGCATACCCGCCTCTTCGGGCGTGCGGTCGCGCTTGCGCAGGTTGCACGGCCGACACGCCGCCGTCACGTTTTCCCACACGTGCATTCCACCGCGCGAGCGCGGCATCACGTGGTCGATGCTGTCGGCTGGCGCACCGCAGTACTGGCAGCGGTGGCCGTCGCGGGCCATGACCGCGCGGCGCGAGAGAGCCGTGCGGCGGTGGTACGGCACACGCACCACGTAACGCAGTCGGATGACGAGCGGCGACGGCAACGCGAATCTCTCGGCGCGAAGTTCACTTCCGTCGTCTTCGACGAGTTCGGCTTTGTCGGCGAGCACCAGACAGGCTGCGCGACGCACCGACACGATGCTGAGCGGCTCGTAGGTGGCATTGAGAACGAGCGCACTCCGCACGGTCATCTCCGTCCGGGTCTGGGTGGTCTCTGCTCGGCGACGGCCACGGTCGCTACGCGCCTTTTGCTCTCTGGGATTCGGCGCGGCACCATGACAGATATTTCAGCAGGTCTTGCGTCTCGAGGGAATGCTTTGGGTCGCCGTACTGGATGGTGGCACGCATCGCGATGTAGTCGGCCGGCGGAACGGGAAGAAACGGCGCACGCCGCCACCAGCCCAGCGGGGCCAGACGCCACGCCTGACGCAGCGCCGTCAGCCACAAATGTGGGCGGACGATCACCGCGAAGAAACTGCGCACGTTGCCTACTTCGGTTCCTTCGGCAGGCCGAGAACCATCTCGCCGACGATGTTCTTCTGGATCTGCGAGGACCCCGCATAGATCGTGCCGGCTCGTGCGTTCAGGAAGGTCATCGCCCAACTGTTGGTCGAGTTCGGCGCACCCGGGTCGTCGGCACCGAAGGCCGACGAAGGCATGCGGCCGGTCGGCACGAGTCCGTCGGCACCCATGATCTCCATGGCCAGCTCGGTGACCACCTTGTGGTACTCGCTCCACAACAGTTTGCTGATCGCGGCGTCGGGGCCGGGTTGGTGTCCGCGCAGGAACTGCGTCAACGTGCGGTAGCCGACGAAGCGCATCATCTGCACGCGCGTGTAACACCACGCGAGCCGCTGGCGGATCTTCGGGTCGTTGTTCTTGCCGTACGCACGGGCCATCTCGACGAGGCGGTCGAGTTCGGCCTGGTAGCGAATCGAGTTGACGGCGGCGGCCGCACCGCGCTCGAAACCGAGCAGCGTCATCGCGACGGCCCAGCCGTT
Source organism: Ilumatobacteraceae bacterium (assembly GCA_036735765.1). Classification (GTDB taxonomy): domain Bacteria; phylum Actinomycetota; class Acidimicrobiia; order Acidimicrobiales; family Ilumatobacteraceae; genus F1-20-MAGs119. Next base: position 4,492 of record DAINNS010000101.1, read on the forward strand.
GTTCACGCCGCCGATCACGTTTTCCTTCGGCACCACCACGTCGGTGTAGAAGACCTCGTTGAATTCGCTTTCGCCCGAGATCATCTTGATCGGACGAACCTCGATGCCCGGTTGGCGCATGTCGACGAGAAGGAACGAGATGCCCTTGTGGCGCGGCGCGTCTGGGTCGGTGCGAGCGAGGGTAAAGATGTGGTCGGCAAGGTGGCCCGCCGAAGTCCAGATCTTCTGTCCGTTCAGGATCCACTGGTCGCCGTCGAGTTGCGCCTTCAGACCGAGATTGCTGAGGTCTGAACCCGCGTTCGGTTCGCTGTAACCCTGACACCACACGTCGTCTCCCGAGAGGATGCGCGGGATGTAGTGCTTCTTCTGCTCTTCGGTTCCCCACCGGAGAATCGTGTTCCCGAGCATCTGAATTCCGAACACGTCGTTTGGTCCACCGGTTGGGACACCCGCGCGAGCGAACTCCTCGTTCAACACGACCATCTCGAGCGACGACAAACCGGCACCGCCGTACTCCTTCGGCCAATCCGGCGCGAGGTAACCGTTCTTGTGCAGCACGACGCGCCAGTCGGTGACGAACCGCTCGAGCGCCTCGCCCTCGAGGGTGCCGATGCCGGCCCAGTCGGAGGGAAGGTTGTCGGCGAGAAACTGACGGACTGTCGCGCGGTAGGAATCTGCTTCGGGCGGATAGACGGGCTGCATGCCCGCAACTTAGTCGCGCGGGAAGCGATCGCGAATGCGAGCCGAGGCAATTTTGCTGTTGCGCAGCGTCGCGGCGATGTCCTGGACGCCCACCTTGCCGATGGCACGCAACTGCCGTTCGATGACGAGCGCGCAACCCAGCATCACGAGAAACCCGACGAAGGCCAGGAGGAAGTGCACCTGCAAGGCCACGACGGTGAGCACGAGACCGACGATCACGCCGAGCACCGCCCAGCGCACGGAACGCGCCGACTGACGGTACAGACCCGCAGGCGAGGCCAACTGCGCGAAACGCTGGTCGGTCTGCAGCTGCTCCTCTATCTGGCGCAGGATCCTCTGCTCGTCGTCTGACAATGGCACGGGGTCAGTCTCGCAGGTTCGCCGACGATCCTCAACGCGTGTCAGGGGATGTGTCGGGAGAAGATGACGCAGGTCCCCAGGGGTTCTCGCCGATTTCGCCGAGTTCTTTGGCGTCACGCAAGGCCGCCACGGTCCTGATCGCGTCGCCACCGAACTTGCGGCGAATCTCGTCCATGACGCCGCTCGCATTGGCCCACGTCGCCTCGTCGA
>DAINNS010000102.1:0-2480 GCA_036735765.1 Ilumatobacteraceae bacterium
GAGTTCCAGCCTTCCAAGCTGGCTATGCGGGTTCGATTCCCGTCACCCGCTCCACACCCTCTCCCGGTCTCCCCTCATCGGGGAACCGGTGATTCACTAACGTTGCCCCATGGTCAGTGATGCCGTGAACCGCCGCCAAGGTGACCGTTACGTGGTCGATGCGAGCGAAGTCGAATCCTTCCGTCGCGACGGCTACGTGCACCTGCGGGGTGTCATGTCGGACGAGGAAATGGCCGACATCGAAGCCGTCTACGACCGGTTCCTGCGCGGTGAAATCGCCGTCGAGGGCAAGGACTTCAACGACATGACCACCGGCGAACACGGCACCGACCCCAGTGGCTACGCAGTCGTGAACGTGATGCTCCCCCGTCGGTACCACCCGGCATGGCAGGACAACGTCTTCGAACGTCGGGCGCGGTCGATCGCCGAGCAATTGTGCGGCGAGGGCATGACGATCGACTTCGACCAGTTGCTCGCCAAATCGCCCGGCCGTGCCGATGCCGTGTTCCACTGGCACCAGGACCAGGCGTACTGGATCGACACCGACGACCGCCGCACCGCCACGTGCTGGCTTGCCGTGGACGATTCGACGATCGAGAACGGCTGCATGCAGTTTCTTCCCGGCTCGCACCATGAACCCGTGCGCCCGCACCGGCCACTCCACGGCGACAGGTCGGCCAGTCACACTCTTGTGACCGACCTGAGGCCGACCGACGTGATGCGTCCGGTCGAAATTCGCCGCGGCGACATCACCGTGCACAACGAGGGTGTTCTACACGGCTCGGGCGGCAACAACTCACAGAGCAGCTACCGACGCGCCTACATCGTCGCCCTGCGCAGCGAGTCCACCGTCGCCGAGGAACGCCGCAGGGGTTTCACCCACAGCCACAACGACGCGGGCGAGGTTCTCGACGGCGTCGACGGCCTGCGCGCCTGAGCACCCCCTAGAGGGGCATCTTCGCGGTGAACCGGGTGCCCTCGGGGTCGACGGCCCAGTCGGGTGCCTCGCCCCACGTGTCGCCGAACACCAGCTCTGCCATCGGCGCGCGACGCACGGGGCCATGGCCTCCGGCGGGCTTCCCCAGCGTGATGGTGGCCGCGATCTGGGCGTGTTCGGGCAATCCCAGCATCGCCGTCAGGTCGGCCTCCACGGGCGCGTGGAAGGCCGTCAGCGCCCCGCCGTAGCCAAGACCGCGGGCGGCGAGGAGAAGGTTCTGGCAGGCCGGATAGATCGAGGCGCCCTCGATGTGGACCTTGCCCCTGTAGCGGAGGTTGATCGCGAGCACGAGGACGGGAACGTCGGCGAAGTTGTCGACGTAGTGCTGCATCGTGGCCGCCATTCGGGCCTTGGGCGAGTCGGCAACCTTGCCACTGCCTTCGTCGTAGCCCTCATTGGTGCGCTTGCCGCCCCAGATCTCGCGCGCACCGCGCGCGATCAACTCTTTCACCTCGCGCGAGCGCGGCGAATCGGCAAACACCATGAAGCGAAACGGCTGACGGTTCGACCCGCTGGGCGCCCGCGTCGCGGCGAACAAGATGTCGCGCAACACCTCGTCGGGCACCGGTTCGGGCCGGTAGCGGCGAATGGCTCGCGTGGTGCGTAGCCCTTCGAGAAGTTCGATGCGATCGTTGTCAGCCAAAGATCATCACCCCGTCATCGATCGGAGATTTGCGGAACATCTTCTTGTCGCGCTTGAAATTCTGTGGGTTGATCCATGGTTCGCGATCACCCTGGTGCGGGAACAGGTGCATGACGCGCTCCATGTACCCGGCGCTGAAGTTCTCGATCCAACGCCGCTCGGGCATCGACGCATCTTCCGGTCGCAACGTGGGACGACAGATGCGCGTTCCCGTCGTTCGCATGTGATCGAGAAGCCGACAGACGTATTCCGAGGTGAGGTCGGCGCGCAGGGTCCACGACGCGTTGATGTAACCGAACGTCGAGACGAGGTTGGGAACGCCCGAATACGCGAGGCCCTTGTAGGTCCAGGTCTTGGCGAAATCGACGGGCTCACCGTCGACGATGAAGTCCATTTCGCCGAGTGTCACGAGTTCGAGGCCCGTCGCGGTGACGATGATGTCGGCGTCGAGGTGCTCCCCCGAGACGAGGTCGATACCCGACTCGGTCCAGGTGAGGATCTTGTCGGTGACGACGTCCACCTTGCCCGCCTTGATGGCCTTGAAGAAGTCGCCGTTCGGCACGAGACACAGCCTTTGGTCCCACGGGTTGTAGGGCGGCGTGAAGTGCTTGTCGATGTCGAAGCCCTCGGGAAGTTCCTTGCGAATCTCCTCGAGCAGGAACGCACGTACGCGTTCGGGTTTGGTTCTCGTCCGCTGATAGGCGATCTGCTGGAACGTCGTGTTGCGCAATCGCGTGATTGCGTATGCCGCGCGGGCCGGCAGGAACTTGCGCAGGCGGTTGGCCACCGCGTCGACGTCGGGCCGCGCGACCATCCACGTGGGGGTGCGCTGCAGCATCG
>DAINNS010000102.1:2490-5762 GCA_036735765.1 Ilumatobacteraceae bacterium
GCCATCGCCGGCACGAGCGTGACCGCCGTTGCGCCCGAGCCGATGACAACGACACGCTTGCCCGCGTAGTCGAGGTCCTCGGGCCACTTCTGTGGGTGCACCACGGTGCCGCGGAACGTGTCGCGACCGGGGAACTCGGGTTCGTGGCCCTGTTTGTACGAGTAGTAACCCGAACACATGAAGAGAAAGTTGCAGGAATACGTGGTCTCGTCACCCGTTTTCGCGTCGCGAGCGACGAGGGTCCAACGTGCATCGGACGTCGACCACGACGCCGACGACACGAGCGTGTCGAATCGAATGTGGTCTTCGATCCGGTGCTCGCGCACCGTCTCGCGCAGGTACTCCATGATCGACGGGCCGTCGGCGATCGACTTCTCGTGCGTCCACGGCTTGAACGAGAACCCGAGAGTGTGCATGTCGCTGTCGGAACGAACTCCCGGGTACCGGAAGAGGTCCCACGTGCCTCCGATGTCGCTGCGACCCTCGAGGATCGCGAACGTTCGGTCGGGGCACCTGGTCTTCAGGTGATACGCGGCGCCGATTCCCGACAGGCCCGCGCCGACCACGATGACGTCGAAATGTTCCCCCACGTCTTCCACCCTATTGCGCCGGTTCACCCCGAGTTCAGTCCCCGTTCGGGTTGTTGTGCAACACTCGAGAGGTGCCCCCCAGCGACTCGATCAAGGCCGTCTTTTTCGACGTCGGGGGCGTGCTCACGGTGCCGGTTCGCGAGACGATGGAGAAGATTGCAGCCGACGGCACGCTCGACATCTCGGTGGTTGGGCCCCAGTTCGCCGACAGTTTCCTCGGCGGCCACGACGGCGATCTTCCGTCGCACCGCCTGGAGCGGGGCGAGATCGACATCGACGAGTTCGTGTCGCATCTCGGTGAGGCCGGCGACGCCGTGCGGCGCCTTTTGCATCCCGACTCACCACATTCGCTTTTTGCCAACGTCACCGCTCACGCGGGGATGCACGGCCTGGTCGACGACCTGCGCACCCACGGCTACCGCACCGGCATCGTGTCGAACATCTTCAACGAGTACGTCTCGAAGTGGGACGAAATCACCAACCACCCGGGCCGTTTCGACGTTGTCGTCTATTCGTGCATCGAGGGCGTGCGAAAGCCGAACCATGCGATCTTCGACCTCGCCCTGTCCCGGGCGGGCCTCGACGCCCGACAGGTGCTGTTCGTCGACGACTCGATCAACATCGTGAATGCCGCCGCCGAGCTCGGCTTCCACACCGCGCACGTGGTCGACCACGACAAGGCGATCGACGAGGTCCGCAACGTGCTGGGCATCGCATGAAATCAGGCGACGCATGAGCACGATCAAGGCCGTGTGTTTCGACGTCGGCGGGGTGCTCACGACGGGCATCGCCCCCGCGATGATGCAGGCGGCGCAGAGCGGGGGCGTCGACCTTGCGGCCCTCGGCCCGACATTGCGCAAACTGTTCATCGAAGAGAACCGACGCGACCACCCCGGACACGCGCTCGAGTGCGGCCGACTTTCCTTCGAGGAGTTCGTCGAAGCGGTCGGCAACTTCGGACCCGAGATCCGGACCCTCATGCACCCCGACTCACCGCACTGCATGTATCGATTCATCGACCGTTCCGAGCCGATGCACGAATTCGTCGACGAAGTCCGGACCGCGGGCTACCGCACGGGAATCATCTCAAACGTTCTCACCGAATGGCTCGGCCTCTGGGAGACGTTCACCCATCCGATCGACAGGTTCGAGACCGTGATCTATTCCTGTCTCGACGGCATGCGCAAGCCCGACCTCGAGATCTTCACCACGGCGCTGGAAAGACTCGGCTTGGCCGGCAACGAGGTTCTCTATCTCGACGACGGCCCCGGAATGGTCGATGTCGCGCGCAGAGCCGGCATGACCGCAGTTCTCGTCGACGACCATGACAGGGCGATCGACGAGGCGCGAAAACTGCTCGCGATGTGACGACGCCTTATTGGGCGTCGTCCCAGTTCTTGCCGCGGATCTTCAGCGCGATCGTCTCGTGGTAGCGGTGGATCTTGCACTCGTGGTCGGAAAGGATGTGTTCCTTGTAGCCCGACGACTGTTTGGTGCGCTTCAACTGCTCGTAGATGGCGATGTCCTCGCCAACGACACCCTTCAGCGTCACCCAGTGTTCCGACATGCGGTGGAAGTACTCGGCGTACTCGGGGTCAGCCATGTCACCGGGATAGATGAGCTGCCAGCAGAGGAACCGCGTGCGGTCGACCGCCAGCGGAATCGGATTGAACACCTGGATGTGTTCGGGGTTGCAGTTGAACACCGTGTTCGGGAAGACCACGTAGTGGCAGATCGCCCACTTGTGATGGTCGAAGTTCTCGTCCCACTTGTCGAGGTGCTGGGGCCGCGGCACGAAGCACATGTAGTTGTCGCCCGCGATGTGGAATGCCGCCTTGCGACAGGCCTTCGTGAACTCGGGCGGCGAATGGTGCAATTCCGTGACGTGGTAGATCTCGTTGAAACCGTCGACGATGGCCTTGTACGACACCGGCACGTCCCACTCGACGACTTCGTAGACGGTCATCTCTTCCATCTTGAATGCGCCGAGGTCGTCCATGATCTCGGAGCCAATGCTCTCTTCGAGCGATGGTGCATCGTCGCCGAGAAGGTTGATCCACACGAACCCACCCCACTCGGCCGCGGCCACCTTCGGCGCGCGCACATCGCGCAGGTGCTCTTCGGAGAAGTCCTCGCGCTCGGGAACGCCGACCAACTTGCCCGTCGTGTCGTACACCCAACCGTGGTAGGGGCACGTGAAGCGGCGTGCCTTGCAGCCCTTCAGTTCGCCGACGAACGACGGACCGCGGTGCTGACACACGTTGTGGAAGGCCGCGACACTGCCGTCGGGCTGGCGCGTCATGATGATCGTCTCGCCGTGGCCTTCGAAGGTGATCCAGTCACCCGGGTTCGGGAAGTCCGCGGAGCGACCACCGAGCAACCAATGCTTGTTCAACACGTGCTCGCGTTCGAGTTCGTACTGCACCGGGTCGGTGTACGGCTGGCGGCTCATCTTGCTCGGCCCGTAGTCGGGCATGGTGCGGATCTGCGGGCCGACGCGGGCAGGAAGCGTGCCGCGGGTGGGAACGTGAACCATGGAAACCCTCCGAGAAAAATTGACTCGTGGAACAGTTTGCCACACGACCACGGGCCCGCGCGGGCTGGACGACCCGCGGACCCGTTGACAAACGTGCTTAGCCGCGGCCGCGAATCTTCAGCGCCATCGTCTCGTGGTAGCGATGG
>DAINNS010000103.1:0-5732 GCA_036735765.1 Ilumatobacteraceae bacterium
GTCAGGCTCGCACCTGCGGTGAAGTCGGTGATGACGTATGGGCCACCGGAAAGCGCGATCTCGGGCTTGAAGCCGACGAAACCGGTGTTCCAGAAGTCTGCAACCTTGTACAGGTCGGCATCGGACAGTTCGGCCGTGAGGTCGGCGACACCCGACTCACGCTCGACGACGTGTGCCGGCAGGAGACCACCGAACATCGTCTTCCAGTCGGCGAAGATCTTCGAGTACACGGCGGTGACGGTCTTGCCGTCCTCCGAGCAGGTGACGCTGTCGACGAGTTCATAACCCGTGGTGCTGGCGGTGTTCCACACCGGCACCGGGTTGCCTTCTTCGTCCTTCAGCTCCGCACCGGCTTCGTCCTTGCGGTTTCCGTCCTTGCCGTTGCTCGAACGCCACACGAGGACAAAATCGTCACAGTCGATGGACTCGCCGTCACTCCACACCGCATCGGGGTTGAGTACGTACTCGACCGTGAACGGCTCTTCGCTGGTCACGTTGACCGCCGAGGCGATGGGCTCGTACACCTTGTTGGTGGCGTCGGGGTTGAAATAGATCGGACCGGGCAACAACTGGTTCAACACGAGCGTGTTCGCGAACAAACCCTGGTCGGCCGCACCGTTGTTGTACGAGGTGTATTCCTGCTCGGCTGCGTAGACCACAACCGCGTCCTCGGCGGGTGCCGTCGTGTCGGCGTTCGCAGTTGCCGTCGTGTCGGCGGTCTCGCCGCCGTCGTCGTCGCCGCCGCAAGCCGCGGCGATCAGCGAAAAGCCGACCGCACACGCAAGGACGACCCTCTTGCGGGTCTTCTTCATGTGTTCTCCCCTTTTTCGTCGCCGAAGCGACATGTCACAGGCCATCACGACCCGATATCTGATGAGGGCAAATTACCAGAAGGTAAGCCCGATGTGAACCGTGTCTTTCAGGCCGCGTGAAGCCTGTACTTGACGATCCGCGCGAATTCGTCGGCATCCAAGCTGGCGCCGCCCACGAGAGCCCCGTCAATGTCGGGTTGGGCCATCAATTCGGCGATGTTCGCCGCCTTCACCGAACCCCCGTACTGAATGCGCACGGCCTTTGCCGCGTCGTTCCCGTGGGAAGCCCGCACCTCGGCCCGAATCGCCCCGCAAACTGCTTGGGCATCCTGCGCGGTCGCAGTTCGACCTGTGCCGATGGCCCAGATCGGCTCGTACGCCACGACCATCCCTGCGACGGTCTCGGCCGTTCTCTTGGCAAGAGCCGCGCGCACTTGACCGAGAACCTTGGCTTCGGTTGAACCCGCCTCACGTTCGTCGAGGGTCTCGCCGACGCACACGATCGGCGTCATTCCCGCCTTCAGGACCGCAGTCACCTTGTTCGCGACGAATTCATCGGTCTCCCCGAACAATTCGCGCCGTTCGCTGTGGCCGACGATCACGTACTTCACGGACAATTTGGCGAGCATCGCAGCGGAGACTTCTCCGGTGAATGCACCCTTTTCTTCGTGGTGGCAATGTTGAGCCCCGAGGAGAAACCGCAATTCGTCGGCCTCGATGAGCGTTTGCACGCTACGGATGTCGGTGAACGGTGGATGGATCGACACGTCGGTCGCTTCGAAATCTTCCTTGACAACCAGGTAGTTCAGTTTCTGCACGAGCTGAATCGCCTCGAAGTGATTCAGGTGCATCTTCCAGTTGCCGCTGATCAGCGGCTTTCGGCTGTCACTTGGCATTCGGTGCTCCCCTCAGAGCTGCAAGGCCCGGAAGGTCACCGAACTCGAGAAACTCGAGAGATGCCCCGCCACCCGTGGAAACATGGTCGACTTCATCGTCGAGTCGGAATTGCGCGAGAGCGGCCGCGCTGTCGCCCCCACCAACAACCGTGAAGGCCTTCGTGTCGGCAACCGCCTGAGCCAGCGTCTTGGTGCCGTTCGCAAACCGCGGATCCTCGAACATCCCCATCGGCCCGTTCCAGAAGACGGTCCGAGCGTCCATGATCACGTCACTGAAGGCGGCCGCGGTCCCCGGCCCGATGTCGAGACCCTTGGCACCCTCGGGCAGGCGGACGCCGAACGTCGCGTAATTACCGTTCGCGTCGAGGCCGACGATGTCCTCGGGAAGATGGATCGGTTTCGAACCTTCGAGCAATCTGCGGCAGAAGGCGACCTGATCGAGTTCGCAGATCGAGTCGCCCACGGGCATCCCCTGAGCGGCGAGGAAGGTGAAGCACATACCCCCACCGATCACCAAAGCATCGACCACCTGCAACAGCGCCTCGATGACTCCCAATTTGTCGCTGACCTTTGCGCCACCCAACACAGCGACGAAGGGACGCTTCGGGTGGTCTCGAAGGCCGCCCAGAACTTCGGCCTCTTTCTGAAGCAAACGACCCGCAGCCGATGGCAATGTTTTTGGCGGCCCCACCACGGATGCATGCGCCCGGTGCGCAGCGCCGAACGCATCGTCGACGTACGCGTCGAAACCGGCAACCAGTTGCGCCACGAAGTCGTCGTTGTTCGCTTCCTCTCCCGGATTGAAGCGAAGGTTCTCGAGCAGTTCCACACCGGGCGCCAACTCTGCGAGTCGTCGTCGCACCGGTTCCATCGCGTATTTCGGCGTCGGCTTGCCCTTCGGGCGGCCCAGATGGCTTGCACACACGACGGTTGCCCCACGCGACGTGAGCCATTCGATCGTCGGAAGTGCGGCGCGAATTCGGAAGTCATCGGTGATCACACGCGCGTCATCGGGACCCTCCATGGGCACGTTGAAGTCGGTCCGAACGAGAACACGCTTGCCCGAAACGTCGCCCAAGTCTTCGAGCGTGGGGAGTCGCGCCACGATCAGGCCTTCAGCTTGGCGCCGATGTGTTTGGTCAGGTCGACGAGGCGGTTCGAGTAGCCCCATTCGTTGTCGTACCAGCCGAGTACCTTCACGAGGTTGCCCATCGACATCGTGAGATCACTGTCGAACACGCACGAATGCGGGTTCGTGACGATGTCGCTCGAAACGATCGGCGCATCCGTGTATTCGAGAACACCCTTCAAGGGCCCTGCGGCAGCAGCCTTGAACGCGGCATTGATCTCTTCGACCGTGGCCGGCTTCTTCAGGTTTGCGACGAAGTCGGTGATCGACCCGGTCGGAACGGGAACGCGCAGGGCCGTACCGTCGAGCTTTCCCTTCATCGCGGCCATGACGAGGCTCGTCGCACGCGCCGCACCGGTGCTGGTCGGGGTGATGTTGATGGCTGCGCCGCGGGCGCGCCGCAGATCACTGTGCGGTCCGTCGACCAGCTGCTGATCACCCGTGTAGGCGTGCACCGTCGTCATGAGGCCGTTTTCGACGCCGAAAGCATCGTCGAGAACCTTGACGAGCGGCACGAAACAGTTGGTCGTACAACTCGCGTTGGAGACGACCTTGTGGGTTGCAGGGTCGAAGTCCATGTGGTTGACGCCGTACACGAAGGTCGCATCGGCGCCGTTCGACGGTGCAGAGACGATCACCAATGGGGCACCCGCGTCGAGGTGCATCGCCGCCTTGTCGCGGTCGGTGAAGATTCCGGTCGACTCGATGACGAGGTCAACGCCGAGGGCCTTCCAGGGAAGCTCCTTCGGATCGCGCACCTGCAATACCTTCAGCACCTTTCCGTCGATGCTGATGCCGTCGTCGGTCGCGGAGATCGAATTTGGGAGAACGCCCAGCACCGAGTCGTACTTCAGCAGGTGGGCCATCGTCTTCAGCGACCCGAGGTCGTTCACCGCGACGATCTCGATGTCGGCTCCACTCGACTGCACCGCACGAAAGAAATTGCGTCCGATGCGACCGAAACCGTTGATACCCACACGAACCGTCATTGACCTGCTCCTTGAAGTCCTGCTGACCCGACGGCTTCCGAGAATAGTGGTGGGACGCGCAACGCCCCTTATCGGCTAGCCCCGCACGAGGTCGCGATGGGTCATCCGGGGACGCATGTCCCGCGAACCAAACCAAGACCCGAGCCGCTCGGCAATCGCCACAGAACGGTGCTGGCCTCCGGTGCAGCCGATCGCGATCGACAAATAACTCTTTCCCTCGGCGACGTACGCCGGCAAGAGCGTGGACAACATTTCCTCGAGATGCCCGAGGAAGCGCGTCGCGATCGGGTTGTCGAGGACATAGTCCCTCACGGGCTCGTCGAGACCCGACAGAGGCCGAAGGCTCTCGTCCCAGTACGGATTGGGAAGGAACCGCACGTCGAAAACGAGATCAACGTCGAGCGGAAGACCGTGTTTGAAACCGAACGACACGATTCCGATCTGGAGAGTGTCCGATGGCGACGCGGGTCCGAACAGTTCGACGAGCCGTGCTTTCAGCTGATGGACGGTCAGATCGGAGGTATCGATGACAAGATCTGCTTCCGCCTTCACGGGCTGGAGCATCTCGCGTTCGCGTTGGATCACTGCTGCGATCCCCGACTCCGATGAGCCGTCCTTGCGTTCGAGGTCGAGGGGATGGCGACGACGCGTTGCGCCGTACCGCTTCACGAGGGACGCGATCGAAGCATCCAGGAAAAGCACGCGAACCCGATGACCAGAGGTGCGCAAATTGCGCAAGACACCCACCATGTCGGCTTGTTGACTGGCGTTGCCCACCACGAGGCACAACTGCTGATGCGGATCGGACGGTTGACTGGCAAGGTCGACCACCTGCTCGATGAGGGCCGTCGGCAGATTGTCTATGACGAACCAGCCAAGGTCTTCGAGATCGTCGGCTGCTTGGGAACGCCCCGCACCCGACAGTCCGGTGATCACGAGAACGTCGGTCACAACGAAAGGCTACCCATGCCCGAGGGTGGGTGCGGAGTGTTTGCGAAGGCGTAACCCCAGGAGACGAGGAATCGTCGAGGCGAGGGCGTACTCCTCACAACGCGCCAGAAATCCACCGGGCGGCGCCGGCTCGTGCATGTACTCGAGCACGAGACCACATGAAGCGAGAGCGTTCAGATACCGACCCAATGGGCGGTGCACGAATCGCACCCGCACGCCCGGCTCGACTTCCTCGACGTTCACCGCTTCGGTGAGGTACTCCCCGATCCGCCAATATTGTTCGGGCGGATCGAGAATCTGGTCGTCGATCCATCCGCTGTTGGGTGTTTGCAAGAGCGGGTGGTTCAAGAGGAACAGGAAGGTTCCACCGGGCACGAGCACACGCGATACCTCTGCGATCGCCGAATCGAGATCATCGACGTGTTCGAACACGAGGCATGCAACGACTGCGTCGAAGGATTCGTCCTCGAAGGGAAGATCGTCGACAAAACCGACGCGATACTCGACATCACCACCTCGTGCCGTCGCGACCTCGATGTGCCTGACGGTTGGGTCGACACCCACGACCCGACGCCCACTCTTCGCAGCCGCAAGTCGACGGCTGACCTGCCCCTCGCCGCACCCGACATCGAGAATTCTGAGGGCGTCAGCGAGCTCGCCGACAATCAAGGGAATGATCTGCTCCTCGTATTCGGGGTCGACCCCGTCGGTGAAGCCATCGATCCACCAGTCCGCGTGTTCGTCCCATGAGGGCACGGGCACTGCGTCGTCAGTCATCGTTCGTCACCCTTTCGTGCACGGCGCGCGCAACTGCTTCCGGAAGCCACGAAACCTCGAGCAGCGACTCGAGGCTTGCGGCCTTGACACCCTTCACACCGCCGAATTCTTTGATCAGGCGGGCCTTGCGAGCCTCTCCGAGGCCCGCCACCCCGTCGAGCAAGCCGCGCTTCATTCG
>DAINNS010000104.1:0-5681 GCA_036735765.1 Ilumatobacteraceae bacterium
TCATGAGTTCTCGCGAAAGATCCGCACGCTTGCCCGGTGCCGCGGTGATCTTTGCGACGACGCCGACGTAGTTCTCGATTCCCATATTCCCCACTCCCCTGAAGCGACCGGATGTCCCTGTCGTTCAGAACCCTAGTCGTCGGGCAAGTTCTGCCGTGAGGTCGGCGATCGGGACGCGAGCCTGGTCGGTGGTGTCGCGTTCGCGGATGGTCACGCAACCGTCCTCCAGCGAGTCGAAGTCGACCGTCACGCAGTACGGCGTGCCGATCTCGTCCTGGCGGCGGTACCGGCGACCGATGGCCTGCGTCTCGTCGTAATCGACCATGTAGCGGGCCGACAACGTCGCGAAGATCTCACGGGCCAAAGGTGTGAGCGTGTCTTTCTTGGACAACGGAAGCACCGCGACCTTGTAGGGAGCGAGTCTCGGATGCAGCCGCAGAACCGTGCGCGCTTCGTCGTTCACGACGTCCTCGTCGTACGCGGCGAGCAAGAAAGCCGCCATCGTGCGGTTGGCACCCGCCGCAGGCTCGACCACGTACGGGACGTATCGCTCGTTCGTCGCCTGATCGAAGTAGTCGAGTTTCTGACCCGAATGTTCGGCGTGCTGGCTCAGGTCGTAGTTCGTGCGTTGCGCGATGCCTTCGAGTTCTCCCCAACCCCAGGGAAAGAGGAACTCGACGTCGGCCGTACCGGCCGAATAGTGCGACAACTCGTCCTGGTCGTGGGCGCGGATTCGCAACATTTCGCGCGGGATTCCCAGATCGATGTACCAATTCATGCGCTCGGTGCACCAGTAGTCGTACCACTTACGACCCTCTTCGGGCGGCACGAAGAACTCGAGTTCCATCTGCTCGAATTCGCGCGTGCGGAAGATGAAGTTGCCGGGGGTGATTTCGTTGCGGAAACTCTTGCCGACCTGCGCGATGCCGAACGGCGGCTTCTTGCGGCTGGTCTGCAACACGTTGGCGAAGTTGACGAACATTCCCTGCGCCGTTTCGGGTCGCATGTAAACCTCGGCACCCGCACCCTCGATCGGGCCAGCATGGGTCTTGAACATCAGGTTGAAAGCCCGCGCCGGGGTGAACTCACAGCCCTTCTTCGACTGAGGGCAGTCCCGCTCTTCCATGTGGTCCTCGCGAAAACGACGTTTGCAGACGGTGCAATCGACGAGAGGATCACTGAAGTTCGCGAGGTGGCCGCTCGCTTCGTACATCTGCGGCGGACCGAGGATTGCCGCGTCGATCAACACGACGTCGTCACGCATCTGCACCATGGTGCGCAACCAGGCATCCTTCACGTTCCGCAACATGAGTGAACCGAGCGGCCCGTAGTCGTAGGACGACCGGAATCCGCCGTAGATCTCGGCACTCGGATACACGAAGCCACGACGCTTCGCGAGGTTGACGATCTGCTCGAGGTCTTTCGCTGCCATAAGAAGGGCAAAGGCTAGTCGTGACGCTCGAACATCCCCACGGATTTCAGTCTTCGTTCGCACTGACGCTCGATGGCCACGGTCGCGATGTGGGTCACTTCGCGGGTGATCGGGCTCTCGGGTTCGGCGAGCGCCCCGGCGAGTTGACCCCCGAGAATCCTTCGCATCAAAGCGACTGCCCCTGACGAAATGGCGGGTCCTGTGCGACACGAGCGACACTGAACCCCGCCGTTCACCACATCGAACGCGACCAGTTCCTCGGTCGCGGCGCACGAAGTGCAGCGCGCAAGCTCGGGCTCGAATCCCTCGGCAGCGAGCAACTTCAAGTAGAACGCACCGACCACCAGCGACGAGCCATCACGCGCGAGAGCCCCGAGAGCGCCCACGAGCATGCGGTGGATGTGGGGCACCGGCTCGCGGTCGATCGTCATCTGGTCGACCGCCTCGAGCATCGCCAGTCCCTGCGTCATCTTGTCGAGGTCGGCCCGCAACGCCGACGCGGTGTCGAGTGCCTCGACTTGCGAGACGATGTCGAGCTCGCGGCCCTTGTGCAGCAACACCGACACGTGGCTCAGCGGCTCGAGACGAGAACCGAGACGTGATCGGGTCTTGCGCACGCCCTTGGCCACGGCTCGCACCTTGCCGTTCGTCTCGGTCAGCAAGACCACGATGCGGTCGGACTCACCGAGACGATAGGTCCTGAGGACGACTGCGTCGTCGCGGTAGTTGGTCACGCGTCGATCCCACCGAACCGTCGGTTGCGTCGGCGGAAGTCGTCGACAGCCATCTGCAGATGTTCACTGCTGATGTCGGTCCAAGGAATGTCGAGGAACACAACCTCGCTGTAGGCGAGTTCCCACACAAGCGACGTCGGGAGCGTGTCGGGCGGCCCGAGAACAACGACGAGGTCGGGCTCGATGTCTGCCGGCGCGAGGACCGCGCGAGCGAGCACCTGTTCGGATGCCGTCGAATGCACTCCCCGAGACACATCGTCAGCTCGCAGTCGTTCCACGACACGCGCGAATCGTGCGCGCCCGTCGGGTTCGGGACGCACGATCACCTCGACACGACTGCGTTGATGACGAAGAGCCTTATCGATCATGGATTCGAGCCGCGTCGCGTCGGCGTGTTTGATCGGGTCGGCACCTTCCGACAGCGGAACGAGTGTGAGCCACCGCACGCCCTCGCGCTCGAGTGCTTCGACGAGGTCGGAGATGCGCTTGTTCCACTCTCCTTGGTCGAACGCCGCCCAGTCGCGCATCGTTCCGCCACAAACCACCACGTGCGCAAGCGGTTCATCCGCGGACACGGGCGAACCAAGGGCCCGCCGCAGTCGCGCCTTCACGCGTTCTTTCAGACGCGACTTGATGCGACTGATCATCGGATCATTGTGCCACGCGGATCCACAACGACCCCGTCGGTAGTGTGGTCGCATGACGGACCGTCCCGTGGAGCGAACCGACCGTCCGCTGCATGTTGCGTGCATCATGGACGGAAACGGTCGTTGGGCGCGACGCCGTGGTCTTCCCCGTACGGCGGGCCACACTGCGGGCGAAGAAGCCCTGGCGGTCATCACACGAGCGGCGGGTGACCGCAACATCGGATGGCTCACGGTCTTCGGTTTCAGTACCGAGAACTGGATCCGGCCGCGGGCCGAGGTTCGCCACATCCTCGCCATGCACAAGAAGTTGTTCGGTCGTCTCGACGAACTGAACGCGAACAACGTCCGCGTCAACTGGGTCGGACGTCGATTCGACGAGCCCGGTTCCCGCACACCGTCCTACGTGCAACGCGCCATCAAGCGAGCGATCGACGACACCGCCGGGAACACCGGCATGGTCTTCACGGTCGCATTCGACTACGGCTCCCGAGCCGAATTGGCCCGCGCCGCGCAGATTGCCGCCTCGGACACGAACAAACCCGTCGAGGCCACCGACATCGCGGCAAACCTCTACGACCCGACCCTTCCCGACGTCGATCTGTTGATCCGCACATCAGGCGAGTCACGCATTTCGAACTTCCTCCTCTGGCAAATCAACGGGGCCAAGGTGCACTTCACCGAACGCACATGGCCCGACATGACGGCGGAAGAATTCGACCGGGCCCTCGCGACGCTCGATTGACGCACACACTGCTCACATGACCGACGACCCGAATGACGACAATCCACGCGGTCGTCACGTCATGCGCGACGAGGTCGCCCAGGCTCTCCATCACGTGACCTCCGGACTCGCCAGCCCGGAAGACCGTCCCGGACAGGTCGACATGGCTCTGGCGGTCACTCGCACCATCAACAACGAGGGCCGCCTCATCGTTCAAGCAGGCACCGGAACGGGCAAGACCATTGCCTACCTCGTGCCGGCAATCCTGTCGGGAAAGCGCGTGATCGTCTCGACCGCGACGAAAACGCTCCAGGACCAGTTGGCTCAGTCCGACCTTCCCCTGCTCGAAGCAACCTTGCCCCAGGCCTTCACGTGGTCCGTCCTCAAGGGTCGAAGCAACTACGTGTGCATGCAGCGGGTTTCCGAGGTCACCAACAACGCCCGACTCGAACTCGACGACCTCGGTGCGGGCCATCAACGCGAAGTGGACCAACTCGCACGCTGGGCCCTCGAGACCGAATCCGGCGACGTCGCCGAACTTGACTGGCAACCTTCACCTCGGGCGTGGCAAACGGTCAGCGTCGGCGGAGACGAGTGCCCGGGCGCCATGCGCTGCGAATCGGGCGGAATTTGTTTCGCCGAGCGGGCACGCGGACGTGCTGCCGTCGCTGACGTCGTCGTCGTCAACACCCATCTGTACGGCATGCATGTCGCCGCCGGTGGCGCCATCCTTCCCGACCACGACGTGGTCATCTTCGACGAGGCACACCAACTCGAGGACACTCTCACTTCGTCAGTCGGCGTGAGCCTCTCCGCGAGCCGTTCGACGACGCTTGCTGCGGCCCTGCGGCGCATCATCGAAGATGACCGTCTCCAACGGCGTCTGAACGACGAAGCGAAGTTGTTGAACGACGTCCTCGTCCCGGACCTCGAGCAGCGACTCAGCCTGCCCCTCCACGGCGATCTCGTCGAGGCCCTGACGCAGCTGCGCCTCACCACGGGCGAGTGCCTCGAGGCACTGCGTGGCGTCGATTCGGCCGTGGATTCGGTGAAGCAGAAGATGTTCCGGGCTCAGACACTTGCCACGAGGCTCGCCGATGACATCGATGCTGCTCTCCGAGCCGACAACTCTTTCGTTCCGTTCGTCACCGGTTCCGCCGAGCGCGCCGAACTCGTTCTTGCGCCACTCGACGTGGGGCCCGCACTCGCAGAACACGCGTGGCCGGGGCGGGCAGTAGTGCTCACGAGCGCGACCATTCCCCTCTCCATGCCGCAACGCGTCGGCCTCGGTGACTCGGCCGAGATGGTCGACGTTGGTAGTCCATTCGAGTACGGCGAGCAGGCCATGCTCTACTGCGCAACCCATCTTCCCGAGCCGAACGCCAACCGCGATGACGCTGTGCACTCCGAGATGGCGGATCTGATAGCCGCAGCCGGAGGTCGCACCCTCGCGCTCTTCACCAGTCGTAGGGCCATGAAGGCAGCAGTCGAAGCACTACGGTCGCGCCTTCCGTATCCGATCCTCGCCCAGGACGAGAATCAACGAGCGACTCTTCTGCGCGAGTTCACCCTCGACGAATCCGCCTGTTTGTTCGCCACGGCGGGATTCTTCGAGGGGGTCGACATCCCGGGTCGCTCCCTCTCGCTCGTCATCATCGACCGTATTCCCTTCCCGCACCGCAACAACCCGCTGCTCGCTGCGCGGCGCGAACTCCACGGATCGCGTGGTTTCAACGAGATCGATCTGCCACGTGCGATCACTGCCCTCGCCCAGGCTGCGGGTCGACTCGTGCGATCACGCACCGACAAGGGTGTCGTCGCGGTGCTTGATCCACGCTTGGCGACGAAGGGTTACAGATGGACGATCATCAACGCCCTGCCGCCCATGATGCGCACAAGGGACAAGACGGAGGCGATCGACTTCCTGCGAAATGCGATCAACGGTCGTTGAACGATTCGGTGACCACCGCTCAACCGGCGACGAGTCGATACCCCAGGCCGCGTACGGTCACGATGATGCGGGGTTCGTCGGGTTGGTCCTCGATCTTCACACGCAGGCGTCTCACGTGCGCGTCGACCAGGCGACTGTCACCCAGGTATTCGTAACCCCACACTCGCTCGAGCAATTGATCACGCGACAGCACCTG
>DAINNS010000105.1:0-5658 GCA_036735765.1 Ilumatobacteraceae bacterium
GAGCAAGACCCGGTCAAGAGGAAGTTGGGGCTCGGTGAGATCATCAAGCAATGCATCTCACCCGGCAGAGAAGACTGCGATGAGGGTGACAAACGTGCGTACATCGAGAACGCCGCGCGATATGCCGCCCCAGGTGGGGGCCTACAGGCTGCCTACACGCGCCTGAACACCTCGCTCGACAATCGGGCGCGTGCGGCCGGTGTCACGGTTGGCAAGAAACTGCTCAACGCCTATCCGAATCTCCTCCAGTCTGACGTCATCAATCCCGCGACCAACGAGAACGCCTTCTGCGGAGACGAGGGCGAGGGGACTCCATTCGATCCCGTCGGTCGTATGAACTCGGGTCTGCTCGCCAACTCGGATTCCGGCGACTGGACGTTTGTGGGCGAGACCATTCTTGCGAACGTCCGAGACACTCAGATTGCAACCACCGCCGCGCTTGGTTGGGACCTCGTGAGGTACGACAGCGCGGCGAACGAAGCCGCGGGTTTCGGGACATTCGAGGCCTGGACCCCACACGGTATTTGCGCCACGACGAACTGGGTTCACGACATGGCTGGTGCCGCGGCCTTGCAGGGCGACGATATGAACATCGCCTTCGGGGGTCTGCTTGCGACCTCGTTCGGTGCCGTGCATCCGAATCCGGCGGGTTGGCGTGACTTCGCCAAACGCGCATATTTCCACCTCAACAAGGTCGTCGGCCCTGCCGCCACGACGACAACCAATCCGGTCCAGTCGACGATTGCGTCAAGTACCACAGTCGGTGTCGGGGATGCGTCCGTCAGCCCGCGACCAGTTCTGCCGGTCGAAGCCGCACCGGACTCCACAGCTCCCGTACCGGTCGAACTTGCCAGCGACGCCGCCGGGATACTCGATGTCTCAGCCGCTGCATGGGTCGCGACAGGAGGTCCGCGACAGCTCGTCTGGACGTTGACATATCGCGGTCGGCAGATCCCTTGCACGAACTGCGCGTTTCTCACAGCCTCAGTCAAAGGAATCATCGCTGCGGTTCTCGATGACCCTGTCGGCGACGGAGTCCGATCGGTGTTCGGTTTCGATCCAGGCGCCCCTGAGGGCGACTACATCTCGAACGGTTGGGCCGCGGAGTTCGTCGTCGGAACGGATGCGAACTCGCCCGTTTCCGGCGATGCAATACAACGTTGGGCCCTCGAATGTGTGGGTGACGACTGTCGTTCGCAGAGTTTGAAAATCGCAGAAATGCGATGGGGTAACGGCCTGTGGAGCGTCGTTAACTGTGCGACACCACTCTGGCGAGGAGGGCCGACGAGTCTGAGCGGCACATCGGTGATCGATGGTGCGACAGAGGCGGAAATCCGTGACGCCGCACTCGACCGTGTTCGACTCGCTGCTCCCCACTACAGACCCATCGTCGTGACAGACCAAGGATCGGGCTCAATCAGTGGCTATGAACCGACAGGATGTGCATCGTGATTGCAATGCGGCGAAGGAAGATCCACACCGTGGTTGGTCTACTCGTGGTCACTGCACTGATTGCGGAACCGCTTGCGGGCACCGTCGCTGCATCTTCCACCGAACCATCATCGACCACAACGCCGTCATCCGTTCCGAATGGCGGCGAAGGACCCGACGATGACGAATCAGTTGACGACACGATCAGACTCGAACTCGACGGGTCGCGGCTCGCGCCGATCGGCGGCACGATGTTCGTGAGGTTCCGGGTGAGCAACGCGTCTTCATTTCCGGGATCCATCAACGCGCCGACGGCCGTACGATTCGATTCGCTGCCACCCGGCGTCACTTTCAGGTCGGTCTTTCCGTCCTCGCCGACCGGAACATCGGGTTGGTCATGCACTCAGGTGGTCTGCCAAACGAGACAGATCTTGTCACCACTCGGTGCGCTCGACGGCGTTGCCATCTTCGATGTGGCCACCGATGCATCGATCGGTTCGATTGATGCATCGTTGTTGAACCAACTCGTTGAGGGTGCGCGTGCCGACATCGACAAGGAAGCACTGACGACGGCGTTCGAATCGATGAATGCTCTGGGTGCCTCCGTCGAGACCAATGTCGGCGGGCGCGCGTTCACGGCGACGTCGACCTACAAGGTGACCGCTGTCCCTACCGGCACGACGATCGGGGCTGAAGTGTTTGCGATTCCCCCGGCGAACCACATCGCCGGACGCAAGGCCGAATGGACCATCGTCGGCGCGAATCCCGGGACCGTGGATGTCGGCGGTCCGGTTGTTTCGGAGCTCTTCACGGCGAGTCAACTCGGTCAGCCAACGGCACAAGGTGCCGATTGGGCCTGCGATACCGTGAGTTGCACCTACGGCAAGACGATCGCGAGCGGAACCCTCACGTCTCCGTTGCTTCTGTCCGGCGTCGTTCCACCCGCGACGGATCCACTTGCCGCGGAACCAATCACTTGGCGTCCGAACTTCGTCGTTGGCGCGAAGACCACAGCGGTCGACCTCGACTATCTGCCGATCGCCGAAACACCACCGAATCTGGTCGCGCGACTCACGCCCACCGGCGGCGTTCCGTTGACCAGCGCGGGCGCGACGGCAAGCCTCGACGTGGGCCTCACCACGATCGGTGGCCCCGCGCGCGATGTCACGGTGACATTCGAGTCGGCAGGTGCAACGTTTGCGTCCGCCAGCGGACTGTCGTGCACCGCAACTGATTCGGGGGCTACGTGCACCGTTGCGACCATCGAACCGGAGAACGCAGTGTCAGCCACCGCGCGGTTCAAGGTTCGCGATGACGCCGGTGAGGGCCTCGTCATCACCATGAGGGCAACGACGACGAACGAACCCACCGACAAGCTCGCCGACAATTCGACCTCGACGACGCTAGCGGTGCGTGAGAAGGGAAGTCCGATTCCCGCCCTCTTCCCCGCTCGGCGTGATGGCACCGAAGGATGGGCCCTTGATTCGGTGGCAACCGAACCGATCACCCCGACGAAACCCGGAACTGTCGCATATGTGGTGAAGAACGTCGGCTCGGAACCGATGCCAGCCGGGACGGCTCTGTCGGTGTCGGTTGTCGTGCCGAAAGTCGTTGCCGCTCGTGCCGCGGGCGACTGGACATGCACCGAGGCCTCGGGCGCCGCCGAGGCGAATCGTCCGACTGCATCGATTCTCGAGGCCGCTGCCGATGCTGCGACTGCGATCGGCGCCGAGGCGCAGGGCGTGGGCAACGACGAGTGGAGGCAATTCGACTGTGCGCTGACGCCAGACGCCGAAGTTTCGTCGGACGGTCAGACACCACCCATCATCTTCGGAATTTCAGCCGGCACCGCGGCAAAATCGGTCGCTGGGGCCGTGGCCGCGCGCCTGGAGACGAAGTCGGAAGTCGGAGGTTCGCAATCGTCTCAGGCGGTCGAACAGGTGTTGGTCATCGACGTTCCCCGCATCGAGATCCAAACTCGGGTCGGTGATGCCGCACCGACGCGCAAGGGTGCGGCCACCAAGGCAACGGTTCGTCTGGAGAACCGCGGAGAAGCGAGTGCGACGCCCGTGCTGCTTGCTGCGACGAACGATGCGGCCGGTATCGACGGCGTCGAGGGCGAGGGTCTCGCCTGCGTGCGAATCGGCGGCTCACTGTCCGTGGGTATTGCCCTCTGCCGAGCGAGTTCAAGTACGCCATACGATGCCGGATCGGAAGCCAAAGTCAGCATCAAGCCGCAGGGTCCGGCCAATGAGGGCGCGTGGTCGTACAACGTCGTCCCGCTGGCTGTCGGTCGGAGCATCGTCGTCGGAGGCACAACCTCCGGCCTCGTCCGTGAAACCGAACCACTGACGATCGAGGTCTCCGGACCTGACATGGTGTCGAGTCGCTCGTTCCGTTCCGCAACGGACACGATGGAACCAACCGTCGTATCGATGTTTGCGGCACACAACGGAACAAGTGTTGACTGGCGACAAACAAAAGGTGTGCCCAGTGTTTCGCTCACGGTCGATGACGAGGGAAACGCGAAGTTCACGGCACCTGAGGTCACGGTGCCGGTGACCCTTGAGTTCACCGCGAAAGTGACCGACGGAGGCCTGACGGCGAGCGATTCGCTCGCCATTCGCATCGAGCCGATCGGCGCCTACCGCTCGCCGGGCGCAACGGCGCAGTCGTCCGCGTACTCGCACGGTACGACGATCACCCCGTTGCCATACCGCACTGACCGTGACATCTACTCGACGACCGCGTTCCGACGCAGCGGCACCTCGGCTGTCTTCTATCGCGCTGCGTTCAAACGCTCTGCAACGTCGGGGGTCGATTCGACGCCGGCCAATCCTGTCGAACCCTGGGCGGCCGGTGGCCAGCCGGTCCGTGTGCGTGCCGACTCGCTTGGAACGGGGACCATCTCCGTTGCGCCGGGCGCGGCGGTCACAGTGGTTGGTGCTTCGGTTGCTGGCGTCAGATGGTCGTGGGCCGTCGAGTCTGGTGACTCCGGTGTCGCTGACGACGCTGCAGTGACTGCTGCCGTCGCGGGCACTACCGGTGCCACACTCCGTTTCACCGCGCCTGCGAATCCCGGAATTGTTCTCCTTCGCGCAACGGTGTCGCTCGGCGATGCGACTGCCAGCGACATCGTGGCGGTCAAGGTTGGCGATGCTTCTCCAATCGCAAACATCACATTCGATGTTGCGGGTCGCACACGACCTCTGCTCGTTGCCTCGGGCGGCCGCAAGGATGTCGTTGCTGCACCGCCGGCCGGATCGACCTTGACGTGGGGAATCACTCCAGTCACGCCCAATGTGACCGTGACGGCAACAGCCACGGGCGCACGATTCACCGGTACTTCCCCAACGCGGCCACTCTCGGCAGTTGCCTACGCGGTGGCACGTGGCGCCAACGGACGGATCAATGGCTTCGGCACGTTCCCACTCGTCATCGTTCCCTCGACGACGTTCGCATCGCTGTGCGACGTGACGTCGGCCGTTTCTGGCGGCCTTCTGCGCAGCATTCCGGGCGTCAGCGGCCTCGACCTCACCGCCGAGATCGCCGAGGCGACAGCGGCGTGTGCGGGTGGAACGAGACTGGTGTTCTCCGGTAAGTCGTTCACCTTCGCGGGTTTTGGCGTTTCGAACGTTGCCGGTGTTCTCGACCGAAACGGCCTGCGCTTCACCGGTGGAACGATCGACTTTCCCGATGCCTGGCCGATCGACGACGTCATCCTGAACGAAGCGTCAGGTTCGGTCATCTCCTTCCGACTCATCGGTGGAACTCGCCTCGGATACCCCTCGGTCCGTCTGCAAGGTCGCCTGTCGGCGCGTCTTTCGACTGCTCTCGCGGCATTCGGCGGTTGGACGTGGAAGCCGACAATCAGTTTTGAGAACGGCTCTGTCAGGTCTGTTTGGTTGAGTGGCGAAGGACCGACACGCGCCGATGGAACGAAGTCGACGATCCTCGCGAGGGGAAATCCCGATGCGTCCGGATCGACCACCTTTGAGATCAGCGCGACCGGAGTCGAACTCTTCGAAGGCCTACGGGCCGACATTTCTGGCACCGTCGGATCGGGTGCAAGTCCTTCGTTGAACGTACGTGGCTCGGTGGTTGGTTCCTGGACTCCGTTCGATGGCGCGACGATGTCGAACATCTCGTTGCGACTCGCCACCGGTCAGCCGACAACCGTCAGTGGCACGCTTGCACTCTCGGTGAGCGGTCTCGCGGCGGTGTCCG
>DAINNS010000106.1:0-5628 GCA_036735765.1 Ilumatobacteraceae bacterium
AGCCGGCACCGTTCAGATTCGTGCAAGACAGGTGGCGAACGAAAACTTCACCGCGGGCAGCGTCACGGCGACGCTCACGTTGAACAAGGCCTCGCAATTGTCGAGTGCCTCGCCGACGTTCGGCTTCACGCCCACCTCTGCAATCGTCTCGACGCCGACCACGCTCACGATCGTGGGCGGTGCAGGGTCTGGCGCCGTCATGTACAGCGTGGTCAGTGCCGGAACGACACAGTGCATCGTCTCTCAGAACCAACAATCCGGATCATGGTCGATCTACGCCATGAGTACGGGAACGTGCTCGGTCAAGGCAGCGAAAGCGGGCGACAGGAACTACCTACCGATTGAGTCGGCGACCACGAACATCACCGTCTCGTACGGACAACTAGTGGCACCGTCTCCCGCCATCGTTAACTGGTACACGGCCAACGAACATCAGACGATAACGATGGTCGCTCCCACTGGTCAGGTGGTAACCAAGGTCGACTTCGCCAGTTACGGAACGCCGAACGGCAACTCCGGGTCCTTCACTGTGGGGACTTGTCACTCGTCGTCATCACAAGTAAAGGTTGAGGAAGCTTTCCTCGGAAAGAATTCCGCGACGATTGTGGCGAGCAATGCGGTTTTTGGGGACCCGTGTGGCGGAACTTTCAAGCGACTGTATGTCAAGGTGACGTATGGAGTCGATGCGTTTCCAGCGCAGGCGGGCGGGGTCGGGGCCGACTCATCGTCGGCACTGATGCCACTTTCTGATGGGTCGATGATTGTGATCGGGACACACACCGGCCCCTCAACGTTTGGCACGACATTCCTTGAGGGAAAAGTGGATCCCGCTTATCCGTCCGAATGGCTGCCTCAGACTTTCATCGCGAAGCTTTCCAGTGTGGGTACTTGGTCATGGGCACAGAACTTCTCGCATGGATCGACCAACTTGTGGGGATATCCGTCCGGTTCGGCAGGTGGTGAAGTCGGGCCGCTGGCTGCTGACGTTTTCCCGGACGACTCGATTGTCATCGCCGGTAGGTTCGGTGGGACACTTACGCTCGGGTCGACCACATTGACGACCTCATGTGCGAGTGGTGAATTGTTCGTCGCAAGGATGACTTCCTCGCGCGCATGGTTGTGGGCGGTTCAATCCGGGGGATGCGCCTACAACACGTTGCCGCTTGGCGTGGCGGCAGCAGCCGACGGAACGGTGTACGTCAGCGGAAGATTCCAGTACGCATCGGTGACCATTGGCGCATCCACGTTGAGCCCGTCCAGTGCACGCGGATTCGTGGCGCGTATCAGTCCTTCGGGAGCTTGGGGTTGGGTAAAGGAAACCGTCGCTGACTGTGAAGAATTGCGCCTCGAGGCCAGCGGCACGGACGTCTATGCCTACGGAACGTGCGGGCTGTTCAACGCGAATATCTGGACGGATTACGAGTACCGTGAAGGTCAGTCCAATGTGGTCGTGACGAAGATCAATTCTTCAGGGACATTCCAATGGCAGACAACGGTGACATCTCCGTCCTGGGTGAGGGGTCACGTGAAGGCCCTGCGCGTCCAGGACGACGGAACACTCATCGTCGCAGGCACGTACGGCAACGGGATGGTTTTCGGCGGGACAACAATGACGAATGCCGGCCTGTACGTCGCCAAAATGTCGTCTACTGGATCCTGGCAATGGATTTCGACCGGCGGCGCGCGAAATCAGTATGACGGAGTTGCCGGCCTCGCAATTCAGGCCAATGGAACGATCGTTGTCGCCGCGATATATCAGCAGTGGGGTACACCGACGTACGGCACGTACACGTTGGCTCCCTCTGATCATCAGCGTGACATCGCACTGCTCAAGCTCGGATCTGGCGGAACCTGGCTGGCGGCGGAAAGAATTGGCAACATCAGCAATGGTTGGTCTGCCACCGAAGACGCAATCGATATTGAGGTATTGCCGAATGGCAACACCGTGTTGTTGGCGAATTTCTCGTCAACGAGTCTTTCGGTTGGTACCGCGACGGTGTCAACTACCGGTGGGAGCGACATTCTCGTTACGACGCGGTAATTGCGTCACTCGTGGTGCACGTTGTGTTCGGAACATCGGCGAGGTCGATGAGATAGTCGTCGACGAGTTTCGTCACGCAGTCGACGGCGAGGTAGCTGGTGTGGCGACGCTCGTCGACGGTGACGAGTCGCACGTTGCCCGCGACGCTGGCGGCGGCCTGGACTCCGACGTACGGCGAGGCGGGGTCATCGATGGCGCCGATGATGATCGTCGGATTGTCGGTTGACCCGCGGAAGAAGTACGTCTCGTCCGATCGCGCAGGCCAGCGTGAGCAGAGTTCGTCGGGCGAGAAGAACTCTTGGAGTCTCGGAGCGATGGTGGCGAGGTCGCCGAGGGGAACGTTCTGTGTGTCGTCGACGCAGGAGACGGCTATCGACGCCTCGAAAGTGTTGCGGTAATCCTCGAAGCCTTCGTCTTGGTAAAAGTAGCCCTCGTACATCGCCCTGATCTTCGATCCATCGCCGTCCGCCGCCGCGGTTATCGCTTCGTCGAGTTCTGTCCAGGCAGCCTCGTCGTAGAGGGCGGATATCGCGGCCGCGAGCACCATGTGTTTGGTGATGCCTTCGGGCGGGGCGGTCGTCGCGGCCTCCCACGCGGTGAGACGTTCCTGTTTCTTCAGGAACTCGTTGAGCAGTTTCTCGAAGCCCGAGGCCTGGCTCGCGATGCGTTCGGCGCGGCTGGCGATCGGACTCGGTGGTGCGTCGAGAACGACCGCCCGCACGGTTTCGGGGAACATGCTCTTCCACACGAGGCCGAGCAGTCCGCCGTAGGAGAAGCCGAAGTACGAGATCGTGGCCTCGCCGAGTGCGCGTCGGATCGCTTCGATGTCGCGGGCCGAGTTCGCGGTGCCGACGTGGGGGAGAATCGCGCCGCTGCGTGCGGTGCATGCGTCGACAAACTTCTGTCCGGATTCGGCCGAGAGGGGTTGAGCGAAATACTCGTCGTAGTCGTCGATGCAGTCGACGGCGGGGGTCGATGCACCGGTGCCGCGCGGGTCCCACGCGACGATGTCGAAGCGGTCGATGATGTCGCGGCTGAAGTAGTAGGCGGCGTTCTGTGCGAGTGACCGCCCGGGCGCCCCGGGGCCGCCCGGATTGACGAGTAGCACGCCGATTCGCTCGCTCGACTTCAGCGCGCGTTGGCGGCTGAGTTGGAGAGTGAAGGTGCCCGTTGGCTGTGTGAAATAGTCGAACGGAACCTCGATCTCGGCGCATTCGACGCCGTCGCACGATTTCCATTCGAGTGGTTGGGCTTCGTAGGGAAGTGTTGTCGTCGGCGCAACGCCCGTGGTGTCGGGCGAGCCCGCAGGGACGCTGTCGGAGGTGGACGACCCCGATCCGCATGCGGCAACCAGCAGTGAGCCGACAGCCAGCGAAACAAGTCGGCGCGTCACCACGTACCTCTTCACCATGTGTCGATCATCGGGCGCTTCTTGCCTGAGCGGGGAACCGGTACGGGGGCGGCGTTCAGCAGCGCGATCAGGCGAGTGCGGGTGTCGGCCGGGTCGATGACTTCGTCGATCTCGGCATGTGCGGCGATGTTCAGTGCGCCACCGCGCTCGTAGGCTGCTGCAATCAGTTTGTTCTCGAGAGCAAGTCGTTCATCTGGATCGGCGATGGCTTCGATTTCCTTGCGGTAACCCAGGCGTACCGCGCCTTCCAGGCCCATGCCACCAAATTCACCCGTCGGCCACGACAGCGTGGGGTAGCGGCCGTGCAACGTGCCGCCGGCCATCGCCTGTGCGCCGAGGCCGTAGCACTTGCGCAACACCACGGTGATCCACGGCACGGTGATGCTGCCTGCGACGACGAACATCCGGCCGAAGTGGCGTACCTGCGCCGACTTTTCGGCTTCGGGTCCGACCATGAAGCCCGGGGTGTCGCACAGCGACACGATCGGTAGGTCGTGTGCATCGCAGAGTTGCACGAAACGTGAAGCCTTGTCAGAGGCGTCGCTGTCGATGGCACCACCGAGGTGGGCCGGGTTGTTCGCGATGATGCCGACGGAATGACCTCCGATACGGCCGAGTGCTGTGACGATGCCGATACCGAAATCGGGTCGCAACTCAAGCCAGTCACCGCCGTCGACGAGGTGCGTGACGGCGTCGCGCACGGGGTAGACGCGGGTTCGCTGTTCGGGCACAACCTCGCGAAGTGCTTGGTCGTTGCCGGGGCGGGTCTCGATACGTCTGTGGAGGAAGTAGCCGAGATATTTCCTTGCCGCTGCTACTGCCGCAGCCTCGTCGGCGACGCGAATGTCGACCACACCGTTGCGCGTCTGGGTTTCAATGTCGCCGATCGCCGTCGGTTCGACGCGGCCGAGGCCACCACCCTCGATCATCGCCGGGCCGGCCATGCCGATGTTCGAGTTCTCCGTTGCGATGATGACGTCGCAGCAGCCCAGCAGTGCGGCATTGCCCGCGAAGCAATATCCCGAGGCGATTCCAACGAGTGGCACGAGTCCCGACAGAGCACCGAACAGCGAGAACGCCATGCAGTCCATGCCGGTGACGCCGTGCGAGTCGGTGTCACCGGGTCGTCCGCCACCACCTTCGGCGAAGAGTACGAACGGAAGACGCATCTCCTCGGTGAAAGCGAACAGGCGGTCTTTCTTGATGTGGTTGATGAGACCCTGCGTACCGGCGAGCACCGTGTAGTCGTACGAGGCGACGGCAATGGGTTTGCCGTCGAGGGTGGCGGTGCCGCCGACGAGACCGTCGGCGGGGGTGTTGACGATCAGATCGTCGGCGCTGCGTCGCTGGCGCTGAGCGGCCACACCGAACGCGCCGACTTCGTGGAACGAACCGGCATCGACGAGGTCGGCGATGTTCTCGCGTGCCGTGCGCTGGCCCCTGGCACGGCGCTTTTCAACCGCGGCCGGGCGGGCTTCGTCGGTGGTCAGGCGCCGACGTTCGTTGTATCGAGCGAGGTCGGCCCGTTCACCCCGGGTCGTCCTCGCGTCAGAGACTGTGTCGGTCGCGACCGAACCGGGGGTCAGTGAAAACAGAATCTGGCCCTCGGTGACCGTGTCACCGACGGCAACGTCGATGCTTTCGATCGTGCCGTCGGCCTCGGCCATCATGGGGTGTTCCATCTTCATCGATTCGAGGACGACGACTTCGCGGCCGACGCGCACCGCGTCGCCTGCGGCGACGTTGACTGCGATCACGGTGCCGATCAATGGTGAGCGGGTGTGCATCGTGGTCGTGGCCATGAGCCCAGTCTTGCCGATGATTGCCGGGTGGTAGAAAGAAGTGGGGGTGTGGACATGCCGAGACTTCGTCAGGTTCCGAGAGCGCAGGCCGACCCATCGGTGCTGCCCATGTACGACCTGTTGTTCGGTGACCGCGATCCCGTCGCGCAACCCGGAACGGCAACCGGCACGCCAGGCGACTGGTGGACGGTGTTCGCCCTCGTTCCCGACGTCTTCACGCACGCCGTCCAGGGTTTCGCCCTGTATCGCAATCCGGCGCGGAGACTCGACCCGCAGTTGCGCGAACTCGGCCAGACACGCGTCGGCTGGGCGCGCGCGAGCCAATTCGTGTATTCGCAGCACTGCAAGTCCTGCCGTGAAGTCGGGATAGAAGA
>DAINNS010000107.1:0-5611 GCA_036735765.1 Ilumatobacteraceae bacterium
GTCTCGATCTCGAGGTTGGCGATTGCGGCACCGCTGACGTCGGGCACGCTCATACCTAGTACGAGTGAATAGACGAGGTTGCCGACGACGACGTTGCGACCCTGCACGCTCTCAGAGGCGAACCAGTCGTTGGTGTGCAACGGATGGTGGTTCATCGTGATCATGCAGAAGAGATGATCGTCGTATTCGGTGATCGTCTTGCCCGGCCAGTGGCGGTAGACGTCGCCGACCGTAAAGTCTTCGAGGTAGCGCCCGAAGGGCCGTTCATGCACTGTCATGGGTGCGAACGCTAACCCACGGGTCCGGTGTCATCATCATTGACGGGCGGCAGCGGGTACTGCCCCGTACGGTCGCGCGGCGCACGTTTCTCGAAGAAGGCGATCTTGCTCTCGCTCTTCGTCACGGCCTCCTCGGCGACGACACGCAACGGCTTCAAACGGTCCTTGCGGTCGAGCGACCACGGACCCACTCGCAGGCTGAGATAGCAACCTGCACCGATGACGATGGGCAACCAGAACTGCGCGATTCGATAAGTGAGGATGCCGACGGTCGCGGTCGACCGATCGAGTCCGAAACCGACGATCGTGGGGATGTACACGCCCTCGACGAGTCCGAGACCTCCGGGAGTGACCGGCACGACCGCCATCACGTTCGCGAGGCCGAACGCAACGATGAGACCGTCGATTGCGAGGTTCCCACCGAACGCACGAAGGAACACATAGACCGCGGCCATGTCGAAGAGCCAGTTGGCCGACGCCCAGACCACGACCCGAACAAGCAGTTGCCGATCAGCGATCAGGCCTTCGAGGCGGTTGCCGAGGTGACGGATCACTTCGCTCGCACGGTCTGCGTCGAGTCGCACGTGGCGCGCCAACCAACGTACGGCCCGCTCGGCGCGACCTTGGCCCTCGACGAGGCCGAAGATCAGCGCGGATGCGACAAGCATGAGGATGATGCCCACGATCGCGGCAAAGCCATAGAGAGCGTTGACGCCGCGAAACGGCACCGAGATGATGAGACCGAACCAGAGAATGAGGTTCAACACCACGGCCGAACCGATTCCCGCCGTGGCGAGTGCGAATCCTGCGTCGGGGCCGTGCACACCCGACAGGGTCAGGAGGCGGTAGCCGAGCGCCGACGACGCGGCGTTTCCCGCCGGCATGATGCTGCCGAGCGCCTTGGTGCTCAACTGGATGCGAAAGAGCCGAAGCACCGGAACTTTGTCGCCTTCGGGGCCGAGCGCCGCCCGGGTGAGGAACGAGTAACACAGCAGGGCCACCAACTCGAGTGCAACTCCGATCAGGAGCATTGACCGGTCGACGTCCAGCAGGTCGTCGAAAGCCTGGCGGAAGCCCGGGATCAACGGCAGAACGAAGAAGTAGAAGATGACGGCAACACCGATCGTCTTCAGGGTTCGCATCCACACCCTGCGACGGGTCGCCGCCGCATCGCCGGGAATAACCCCCTCCGCCATCTCCCCTACCGTAGGCGATGACGACGATTCAACGGAGCAGTTCCTCGACCAATGCGACAAGGTCGTCGACGACGTTCGTCCTGATGTCGGCACTCGTCTTGCCGAGACGCACGACGACGAGGTCCGCCTCCGGGATCACGATCGTGTACTGGCCTTCGTAACCCGTTGCGACGAGCGCACCCGGAAGGCGTGGCCATGTCCACCAGTGATGTCCGTACCCGTTTCCGGTCTCCGGGTCGGTGGCAACGGGCGTGCGCGCCGCGTTGACCCAACCCACGGGAAGAATTTCACCACCTGCGGCGTTGCGTCCCGCAACGTACGAACGACCGAACCGCGCGAAGTCGGATGCCGTCGCATACACGTACGACGAGCCGACGAAGTTGCCCGCAGCATCGAACTTGGCGGTCGCACTCGACATCCCGAGCGGTGAGAAGAGGCGTTCGCGAATGAACTCCTCCGTGCACTGACGGCGCTGCGCCGGGCCCGCCCCATTGATGACATCGCTGCAGATCACGTCGCCGAGAGCACGGCAGATGATGTTGGTCGTACCCGATGAATAGACCCAATGCGTTCCCGGTACGTGAACGAGCGGCAGCGCGGCCGCGTACGCGGCGTGGTCGTTGCTTCCCGCACCGAAGAGCATGTCGATGACGTGTGACTTCTCTCCATCCACGTAGTCCTCGACCCACTCGAGTCCCGCACGCATCTCGAGCAGTGTCAGAAGAGCGATGCGGGCGCGCTCGTCGCCGGACCATTCGGGAACGGCAGCCGGTGAGTCGATGTCGAGGAGACCGTCGGCCACGAGGAAACCGACGAGTGCGTGCGTCATGCTCTTGGCCATCGACCACGAGATGTGTGTCACATCGGGCCCACACGGCGTCGCGTAACCGGTGCCGTAGGCGGCGAGAACTTCCCTGCCTCCGCGCCACGCCACGACCGCGTGGGTCTCTCCGTGGGTCTCGGCTGGCGGCATGCCGCGGCGGAAGGCGTCGGTGATGGAGGTGATTTTCTGATCGTACCGATGGGCATCGGAGCGGTGGTCACGACTAGCGTTTTGCGCCATGGCCAGCACCGCATCCCTCCCGACGCCCGACCTGCAAACCGCTGCGACGATCATCGAAACCGCCCGCGCAATGGTCGGCAAGGCCGTGCGCAAACTCTCCGCGAGTGGCGGACCCGACGTCGAGCAAGTTCTCGCGTACGACATTGCCCACGCGGCAGCCGCGGTCGAAACGGCCCGGTCGATGCTCGACTACGGAGCGAAAGGCGACACCGAAGCACGCCTCACCTGCGCCTTCACCGCCGACATGGTGCACGATCTCGTGACTCGTCTCGTTGGTCGCGAACAACTATGGGGTGTCAGTGCGGCAGACCTGTCGTTCGGCCACGACTTCGTCTCGGCGTTTCGCTCGCCCGAGTTTCTCGCCTCGCTCGCCGACCAGCAGGGTCCGCGTCACCTCGATGCCGACTTCGAAATGGTTCAGGACACCTTCCGCGCTTATGCGACCAAGGAAGTCGCACCACGCGCCGAGCACGTGCACCGCCACAACGCCGACGTTCCCGAAGAGATCATCGCGGGTCTCGCCGAGATGGGTGCCTTCGGATTGTCGATTCCGGCCGAATACGGCGGCTACAGCGAAGGTGGCGACGGTGAGTACATGGGCAACGTCATCGCCACGGAAGAGTTGTCGCGCGGATCACTCGGCATCGGCGGTTCGCTGATCACGCGTCCCGAGATCCTCGCCCGCGCGCTCATGAAGGGCGGCACCGAAGAACAGAAGCACGAGTGGCTCCCGAAACTTTCCACCGCCGAGGTTCTCGCGGCGGTCGCTGTGACCGAACCCGACTACGGCAGCGACGTCGCCAACATCAAGGTCACCGCGACGCAGTCCGACCTTGCCGATGGTCGCAAGGGATGGCGCATCAACGGCGTGAAGACGTGGTGCACGTTCGGCGCGCGCGCCGACGTACTGATGTTGCTCGCCCGCACGAACCCCGACCGCAGCCTCGGCCACAAGGGTCTCAGCCTGTTCATCGTGCCCAAGCCCCATGGCGACGCGCACGGCTTCCTCTTCAACCAGGAAGAGGGCGGAAAGATGGAGGGCCGCCCGATCGACACGATCGGCTACCGCGGTATGCACTCCTACGAAATCGCGTTGGAAGATTGGTGGGTTCCGGCAGAGAACCTGATCGGCCTCGAGTCGGGTCTCGGCAAGGGCTTCTACTTCCAGATGGCCGGCTTCGAAAACGGTCGTCTGCAAACCGCGGCCCGCGCCGTTGGCGTGATGCAGGCGGCGTACGAAGCGGCGCTCGACTATGCGAACAACCGCTCGGTGTTCGGCAAGAACGTCTACGACTACCAGCTCACCAAGGCGAAGCTCGGCCGCATGGCGACGATCATCCAGGCGAGCCGCCAGTTCTCGTATGGCGTTGCCAAGTTGATGGCCAAGGGCGAAGGTGCGATGGAGGCCAGCATGGTGAAGGCCTACGTCTGCAAGGCCGCCGAGTGGGTGGCCCGCGAGGCGATGCAGATCCACGGCGGCTACGGCTACGCCGAGGAGTA
Source organism: Ilumatobacteraceae bacterium (assembly GCA_036735765.1). Lineage (GTDB taxonomy): Bacteria > Actinomycetota > Acidimicrobiia > Acidimicrobiales > Ilumatobacteraceae > F1-20-MAGs119. The sequence continues at coordinate 4,038 of DAINNS010000107.1, forward strand.
CTCGGTCAGCCGCCTCTTCGTCGACGCTCGCGTGCTGTCGATCTTCGAGGGTGCCGACGAGACGCTGTGTCTCAAGGTGATTGCGCGCCAGCTCGTCGACGCTGCCGGCAAGTAGGTCTTAAACCAGCGACAACAAGTCGCCCAACGTCTTGATGCGGTCGACGTCATGGTCGGCCGCATCGTCGTAGGGGTCGACGAGAATCGGGTGCAGTCCCGCCGCGCGCGAACCGCGCACATCCATCACGAGCGAGTCGCCGACGTAAGCGATGCGCGAGCGTTCGATACCGTCGAAATGAACGAGCGCGTGGTCGAAGATACGCGGATCGGGCTTTTCAACACCGACCACGTGACTGTCGACGACGCAACGCACCGATGCGAGCGGCCCGGAACCCACCTGACAGATGCCACTCACCTGCAGGGTTGATTCGATCTGCCCACTCGCGTTGCTGACGATGCCCGTCGGCACACCGCGTGCGGCGAGTTCGCGCAACGCGTCGGCCGAACCCGGGATCGGGTGCCTCCACAGTCGGGCGTTGGCCTTCACGTGCGTGAGCACCTCGAGTGCCGCCTCTTGGTGTTCATCGGGAACCGAAAGGTGAGCGAGATACGTCGCGTTGTAGTGGGTCCAGTCCGACTCGCCCGCGGTGACCGCCGACTTTGCAGCCATGCCTGCGTAGTGCGCCCGCACGTACGTCTCGTGCCGGTCGTCACCGCCGTAGTAGGCGATGAGTGGCGCAAGAACGTTGGGGTCGGGCAGAACCAACACGCCACCGGCATCGAAGAGAATCGCATCGAATCTGCTACCCACGACGTGCAGTCTCGCAGGTGGGTTTCGTCACCCAAAGCCGCAAGACCTACGCTTCGACACGTGCGCAGTGCAAAAGACTTCTTCAAACCCCTCGCGATCGGCGCCCCCGAGCCCTTGCGTGAGATTCCGTTCCGGCCGAGCCGCGTCATCCACTTCTTCCCTCCCCAGTTGGAGAAGGTCGTCGCCAAGCTCCCCGAAGTGATTCCCACGGTCGACATCATCCTCGGCAACCTCGAAGACGCCATCCCGATGGCCGACAAAGACGCGGCGCGTCGCGGCTTCATCAACGTCGCGAAGACGATCCCGATGGGCGACACCCAGCTGTGGACCCGCGTGAACAGCCTCGACTCGCCCTGGTTCCTCGATGACATGAACGCCATCGTCACCGAGGCGGGCGACAAGGTCGACGTCATCATGATTCCGAAGGTCGAGGGCCCCGAAGACATCCACTACGTCGACCGTCTGCTCGCCCAGCTCGAGGCAAAAGCCGGTCTCAAGCGGCCGATTCTCATCCATGCTCTTCTCGAAACCGCGCGCGGCGTTGCAAACGTCGAAGAAATTTGCGCCGCATCCCCGCGCATGCAGGGACTCTCGCTCGGACCCGCCGACCTTGCCGCAAACCGCCGCATGAAGACCACGCGTGTCGGCGGCGGCCACCCCGACTATCTCGTGCGCCAGGACCCGAATCCAGACAACCCCGATGCACCGCGCGGCACCTACCAACAGGATCTCTGGCACTACACGATGGCCCGCATGGTCGATGCGT
>DAINNS010000108.1:0-5575 GCA_036735765.1 Ilumatobacteraceae bacterium
CACCTGCACTATCCGCTGCAGTCGGGCAGCGACAGTGTTCTCGCGGCGATGCACCGTGGGTATACGGCCGAGCGTTATCTCGAGCGCCTCGCCGAGGCCCGCAAGGCGATACCCGACCTCGCGGTGACGACCGACATCATCGTCGGGTTCCCGGGCGAGACCGAAGCCGACTTCGAGCGCACGATGGAAGTCGCCGCCGAGGCGTGCTTCGACTCGGCGTACGAGTTCGAGTTCTCGCCGCGTCCGGGCACCGAGGCCGCCGAAATGCACGACATGTTCGTCGACCCGAAGATCGTGAACGAACGTTTCGAACGTCTGAGGGTCGTTCTCGAACACAGCGCCGCCATCAAACACGAGGCGCGCGTCGGCCGCATCGAGGAAGTCGTCATCGAGGGTGTCAGCAAGCGCAACGAGGGCGTGCTCACCGGTCGTACCCGCCAGAACAAACTGCTGCACTTCCCGTCGGACGAGCCGATTCGTGTCGGCACCTACGCCAACGTTCTCGTCACTTCGGCTGCGCGTCACTTCCTGCGTGGTGAGCTTCGCGAGGTGACGGCTGCGCCAACGCACAAGGTGCGACTGGCCGTCGCTTCCGCCTGAGAGCGACGCCACCGATGAGACCCGCCGATGCGCCACGACGTGTCGTGGTTCTCGGGCCCACCGCATCAGGAAAGTCGTCCGTTGCGATGCAGGTCGCATTGGTGCTGGGTGACGTCGACATCATTGCGGTCGATGCGATGCAGGTTTACAAGGGAATGGACATCGGTACGGCCAAGCCCACGCTCGACGATCGTCGAAGTGTCCGACACCATTGCCTCGACCTGGTCGAACCGTCCGAACGGTTCACCGCGACACAATTTCAGGGTGCGGCATCCACGGCACTCGACGTGATCCGTGAGGCGGGACGACGTGCGTTGTTGGTTGGTGGTACGGGCCTCTATCTCACGGCGGTCATCGACGAACTCGTCTTTCCCGGTGAGTGGCCGGATATCCGTGCCGAACTGGAAGCCGACATCGACACCGCGGGGATGTATTCGAGGCTCGCCGAACTCGACCCGCCCGCCGCGGAGAAGATCGAACCGAACAACCGTCGTCGAATCGTGCGGGCCCTCGAGGTGTGTCTGGGGAGTGGGGGACGCTTCAGTGACGCCGGCCCGGGAACCGCGACGTTTCCCGACAACGGAGTCATCCAGATCGGCATCCGTTGGGGCCGTGACGACCTGGCGCGGCGTATCGCGACCCGCGTCGACCAGATGATCGCCGACGGCTTGGTCGACGAAGTGCGTGCTTTGCTCGGTGGCGACCCGCCGTTGTCGCGCACGGCGACACAGGCGCTTGGGTACAAAGAGATGATCGACCACATCGCGGGTCGTGTGCCGCTTTCGGTCGCGCGCGACGAGATCGTCTTGCGCACGACGCAGTTCGCGGTGCGTCAAGAGCGGTGGTACCGACGTGATCCGCGAATCCGATGGATCGACGTCACCGGCGACGATCCCGTGGGGTTGGTAAGTCCCGCGGTGCTGGCCGCGTTCGGGGAATAGGGTGTCATCGTGCAGGTGACCCTCACGAAGCATCAGGCGCTCGGCAACGATTTCCTCGTTTACGACCTGCGTCAGGGCCGCCCGGCTGCGGCGTGGGACGAACTCGCGCGCCGTTGGTGCGACCGACGCTTCGGCCTCGGCGCCGATGGATTGTTGCTTCTCGAGAACCATGGCGACCGACATCTCGCGATGGTTCTCTACAACGCCGACGGCAGCCGTGCAGAGATCAGCGGTAACGGCATCAGGTGCCTCGTGCAGGCCGCACACATCTTCGACGGCAGGCCGGCCGATGTCACCTACGTCGTGTCGACCGATGCGGGCGTCAGGCGGGTGGAGGTCGTTGCCGACGACGGCGCGGCAGTGATACACGCAAGCGTCTTGATGGGAGTCGTCGGCGACCTTCCGGTGCCCGATGGCTGGGACACGCTCGGCTGTCACCCTGATCGCCCCGTCGCCCATCTCTCGCTCGGCAATCCGCACTCGGTGGTCGGCGTCGACGACGTCGAAGGCGTCGGCCTGCGCGAACTTGGCGAGAAGGTGCCCCACGTCAACCTCGAAATCGTTGCGCCGGGTCCCGAAAACGATGCCGTCACGATGCGCGTTCACGAGCGCGGAGCGGGCATCACGCTGGCGTGTGGTTCGGGGGCGTGTGCCAGCGCCTACGCAGCGCTGAGTTGGGGTCTCGTCCCATCCAATGCGAAGACCGAGGTGCAAGAGGTCACGGTGCACATGGATGGTGGTGACGCGCGCGTGCGCATCAACAAGTCGACGCGCGAGGCCGTACTCGTCGGTCCGTCGGCATTCGTCGCCACGGTGACGGTCGACGCGTGAGCAATCCGTATCAGGAGGCGCTCGGCCAGCCGCTCATCGAGCGCACGTTTCGCGAACGCATCGTTCTGGTCGGCGTCACGCTGCCGCCGCACACCGACGAAGAAACCGATGCGAGCCTCGACGAACTCGCGCTACTCGTCGACACGGCCGGCGCCGATGCGGTCGCCACGCTGACCCAGCGACGTGACGCGCCCGATCCAGCGTGGTATCTCGGAAAAGGCAAGGCCGAGGAGTTGCGTCAGGTGTGTCTCGACGTCGATGCCGACACGGTGGTCTTCGACAACGAGTTGTCACCGGCACAGCAGTACAACCTCGAAAAGTTGCTCGGTCGCACGGCGCTCGATCGCACCGCGGTGATTCTCGACATCTTCGCCCAGAACGCTCACACGCTCGAGGGCAAGGCGCAGGTCGAACTCGCACTGCTGCGTTACCGACTGCCGCGTCTGCGTCGCGGAACGAAGGGTGCCTTCAGCCAGCAGGGTGCGGGCATCGGTACCCGCGGTCCCGGCGAAACGAAGCTGGAAGTCGACAGACGTCGTATCACCCGGCGTATCGCGAAACTCGAGGGCGAATTGCGCGAACTCGGCCGCACCCGAGAGAACCAGCGCAAGGGTCGCGCGCGCAGTGGGCTTTCGTCGGTGACGATCGTCGGTTACACGAACGCGGGGAAATCGACCCTTCTCAATCGGCTCACCGAGTCGGGCGTTCTCGTCCAGGACCGGCTCTTCGCGACGCTCGACCCAACGACCCGGCGGCTCTCGCTGCCCGGCGGCGAACCGGTGTTGCTCACCGACACGGTCGGTTTCGTTCGTCGGTTGCCGCACGGCCTCATCGAGGCGTTCAAGAGCACGCTCGAAGTTGCCAGCCAGGCCGACTTCCTGGTGCACGTGGTCGATGCGGGTGCGGTCGACCCGCAGGGTCAGATCGACGCCGTTCACGAGGTGCTCGACGAGATCGATGCCGATCGAGTGCCCGAACTTCTCGTCTTCAACAAAGCCGACCGCATTGCGCCCGAAACTCTGGCCCTCTTGATCGCCGATCACCCCGGTTCGGTTGCGGTGTCGGCACTCACTGGCGAGGGCATTGACGCATTGCTGCGGACCCTCAGTGATCGGATGCGGGCGCTGTCGCGGGTGGTCGAACTGCTCATTCCCTACGAGCACGGCGAGGCCCTCGCGATGGTGCACCGTGAGGGCGAAGTGGTGTCGATCGGCCACGAGGAGTCGGGGACACGGATTCGTGCCCGTCTGTCCGACGCATCGATGGGTCGATTGCGCGACTACGTGTGCGGTGGGGCAGAGTGACAGCAATGAACGCGGAGTCCGTACCCACCGGTTTCGTTCCACCGCCGTACCCCTACGACCGCCTCGATGCGTTTGCCGCACATGGTCGTTCGATGGACGGTGGCCTGGTCGATCTCTCCATCGGAACGCCGTGCGACCCGCCGCTGGCAGCGGTGGTGGCGGCGCTCTCCTCGTCGAACGCCGAGCGCGGTTATCCGGCCAGTATCGGTAGCGATGCATTGCGGCGCGCGGCGCTCGACTGGATGAAACGACGCTTCGGAGTCGATGTTCCGACATCCGACGTCGCGGCGTGCATCGGGACCAAGGAGTTCGTCGCGACGACTCCGCACTGGCTGCGACTGCGGACGCCCGACAAGGACACGGTGTTGTATCCGGCGGTGGCCTACCCCACGTACGAGATGGGAGCCACTCTCGCGAACTGTCGGGCCGTGCCTGTGCCGATGCGTGCCGACGGCACGATGGATCTCGGTTCGATCACGGCTGATGACGCCTCACGCGCGTTGATGCTGTGGGTCAACAGCCCCAGCAATCCGACGGGCCATCTCGACGATCTTGGTGCTGCTGTTGCATGGGGCCGTGCGAACTCGGTACCCGTCTTCAGCGACGAGTGCTACGCCGAGTTCACGTGGAACACGTCCCCGAAGTCGGCATTGCAGCATTCGCTTGACGGTGTTGTCGCGGTGCATTCCTTGTCGAAGAGGTCGAACCTCGCAGGTGTGCGCGTCGGCTTCTATGCCGGTGACCACGACATCGTCGACTACCTGAAAGAGGTGCGCAAGCACGTCGGCATGATGGTGCCGGGCCCCGCACAGGCCGCAGGAGTTGCCGCACTCGCCGACGATGCGCACGTTGTCGAACAGCGCGACCGCTACCTGCGACGGCTGGAAACTGTTCGTCTGGTCGTGGGGAAGTGGTCGGGCCTCGACATCCCCATGCCTGCCGGTGGTTTCTATCTGTGGTTCGATGCACATGACGGCTGGGCGTTCGCCGAGCGTCTCGCCCGCGAAGCGGGCACGCTCGTCTCGCCCGGTGACTTCTACGGCGCGGGCGGGGCCAACAACGTGCGCATCGCGGTTGTGCAGCCCGACGAGAAGATCTCGTTGATGGCAAAGCGCCTCGGCGTCGCCATCTGACCGAGTGAAGATGAGCGACGTTCCGGCGTTTCCTGCTCCCGACCCGGACACGCGCTGGCAGCCGCCGGCATCGTCGTCGCCGGTAACGCCGACGCCGCGTCGTCGGCGCCGATGGTTTGCGGTGGGCCTGCTCATCGTCACGTTGTCCGCGGCTGTGGCCTTGTTCAGCGAGGGAACGCGACGCGCAAGCGAGGCCGCTGCCGCAATGGTGCGTGTGAGCGCCGGTTGTCGCGTACCCATCACCTTGAATGAAACCGGTGACTTCTTCGTCTACATCGAAGAGGGTCCGGTGCCGATGCCCGACACCGCCGACTGCACCAACGCGGGAATGGCGATGTCGAATCCACACGGAATACCCATGGTGGGCTTTGCGGTTGCGACACCTGATGGCGTCGAGCGTCGTGTCGATGAAGTGCGTCCGAACCGTCGCTACGACCTCGGTCGCAATGACGGACTTCTCACGTCGCGCTTCGCCGGGCGATCGGGCGAAACGGTGATCGTGGGTCTGGTCGCCGACTCACCCGATGTCGCCATTGCTATCGGAGAGAACGTGTTCTCGACGCGCACGCCGTGGCGCATCGCGGCAGGTGTGGTTCTGGCGGTGGGTCTGTTGTTGTTCGGCGGATTGGTCAGAGCCGCCGCAAGACGGTGACGACCTTGCCGAAGACGGAAACGTCGGCGGCAGGGAAGACCATGGGGCTCAGGCGTGGGTTCGCCGGAACGAGCGTGATGTTGGAGCCGGTCTTTTTGAAGGTCTTGACGGTCG
>DAINNS010000109.1:0-5553 GCA_036735765.1 Ilumatobacteraceae bacterium
AAAACGCTAACGAAACACGCGGGGTGTCCCCGAGGCAGAGACCTGTCTGTTTTGTCGCATTTTTCGGTGTGAATTGACGCGAAAAGCGAGTCAATTCACACCGAAAACCCTTGTTAGTAGGGGAGGGTGCCGCCGTCGACGGCCCACGACGTGCCGGTGATGCCCGACGCGGCTTCGGAGGCGAGCATCACCGCGGCCGCGGCGACTTCCTCGACTGTGTTGAGACGCTTGATCGCCGACTCTTGAGCGAACATCTCGAGGAGACCTTCGTAGGTTTCGACGCCCATCATCTTCGCGCTCTCGGGACCCGTCTCGCGCACGATGTCGGTCTCGATGAGGCCCGGGAGAATCGCGTTGACGGTGATGCCGAGTGTGCCGACTTCCTTCGCCGCTGCCTTCATGAGGCCGAGCACCGCGTGCTTCGTCGCCGCGTAACCGGGGATGCCGGGCTTGCCGAGCTTGCCCTCGACCGACGAGGTGACGATGATGCGACCCGACTGGCGCGGGATCATGTGGTTGAGCGCCTTGCGCATGCCCCAGAACACCGAGTTGAGGTTCCAGTCCATCTCGAGTTGCCACTCTTCGTTGGTCATCATGTGCACCGGTGCGGTGTTCTGCACGCCACCCGAGTTGAGGCACATGATGTCGAGCTTGCCGAACTTCTCGATCGTGAAGTCAACGATGCCATCGGCCGTCGACTGCGCACGCGCATCACCGGCATAGAAGGCGATGTTCGGTCCGCCGCCCATCTCTTTCAGTGCCTGCTCGCCCTTCGCCGCATCGCGTCCGTTGACGACGACCTTTGCGCCCTCGCGCAGGAAGGCCTCGGCCATTCCGCGGCCGATGCTGCGCGTTCCACCCGTGATTGCTGCAACTTTTCCGTCGAGCTTTCCCATGATTCGTCCTTTTCTCTCGTTCTCGTTCAGATCAGTAGGCGGCCGTGCCGCCGTCGACGGAGTACATCGTTCCGGTCATGCCGCCCCCGGCTTCCGAAGCGAGCAGCGATGCGACGACCGCGACCTCTTCGACCGTGTTGAGGCGCTTGATTGCGGCTTCGCTGGCGAACCAGTCGAGCAGACCCTGGTAGGTGAGGCCCATCGCCTGGGCTGCTGCGGGGCCTTCGTCCTTCATGATGTCGGTCTCGATGGCGCCGGGGCAGATGCAGTTGATGGTGACGCCCTGGGTGCCGATCTCTTGTGCACACGACTTCGTGAAGCCGTTGATGGCGTGCTTGGCGGTGACGTAGATGGAGACACCGGGCTTGCCGTGCTTGCCCTCGACCGACGAGATGTTGATGATGCGACCCCACTGGCGCGGGAGCATGTCGCGCAGCGCGTACTGCGTGCACCAGAACGTTGACCAGAAGTTCCACACGAGGGCGTCCTGCATGGCCCAGTCCTCGAGGTCGACAACCGGAGCGTGACCCGTCGCGCCACCCGCGTTGTTCACGAGGATGTCGATCTTGCCGTAGCGCTCGATCGTGCCCTTGACGAGTGCCTCGCAACCCTCGCGGCTCTTCACGTCGCCGGCAAGGAAGTGCACCCTGTCGCCCGCGTTCATTTCACGCAGCGCCTGAGCGCCCTTCTCCGGCGAGCGGCCGTTGATCACGACGCTTGCGCCATCGCGAACGAACGCCTCGGCGATGGCGCGGCCGATGCCGCGGGTACCGCCGGTCACCAGCGCAACTTTGCCCTGAAGTTCCATTGAAAACTCCTGTTCTCCTCGCCCGACCGATGGGCGTTTGCGTAGAGTAGCCGTGCATCACAGCGGCACGAAACGGGCCGATGCCAAAACGACAACGGAGGGGAAACGTGTCAAAAGAGGGTCTCGCAGCGCTGAAACTGGCGGTCGACGAGGTGAAGTCGGTGATCAGCACCCTCACCGACGAGGAATGGGCCCGGCCGAGCGGTTGCCAGGGTTGGACCGTTCGCGACCTCGTTGCCCACATGAGCTCGAACTACAAAGAGACGGTCGACCCCTCCCCCGCGCCGGCCGAGCCGATCAACCTGCCGGCCGAGCGGATGATGGACCTCCTGGTCGATGCCCGCGACGGCTGGACGAACCAGCAGATCCTCGACGAGTACCTCTCTTTCTGTGACCAGGCGGTTGCGGTCCTCGCCTCGATGCAAGAAGAACCGCTTGCCTCGACCCCCTTGCCCCTGGCCGACCTCGGCACCTATCCCATGCACGCGCTGGCCGATGCCTACGCATTCGACCACTACTGCCACCTGCGCATCGACCTGCTTGCCCCCGAGGGACCGATCGAGCGCAGCGTTCCCGATGCCGACGCCCAGCGCTTGGCACCGGCGATCGGTTGGATGATCACCGGCATGCCCCAGATGCAGTTGGACCTCGGCAAGTCGTTGTCGGCACCGATCACGCTGACGCTCACCGGACCCGGTGGTGGTTCGTGGACCATCACGCCGGCCGGCGAGGGAATCGTCGTCACCCCGGGAAAGACGGGTGCGGCGGTCGCCGACGTCAGCAGCAACGGTCACTCGTTCATCAACTGGGGCACCAAGCGCTCGGATTGGCGCGAGCACTGCAAGGTGACGGGCGACGAAGGAATCGCTTCGCGATTCCTGGACGCGCTGAATATCGTCTGATCAGACCTGTGTGCGGCTGGGGCCGACGGCCGAGCCCTTGAACATCGCGTCGGAGTCGAAACCGATGCGGACGTCGGGCTTGAGCTCGATCACCATGCGCATCGGCGTGTCGAGGTGCTCGACGAACGCAGCCTGGCGCTCGGCGCTTTCCGGACGGACGCGCGCGGCGAGCGCCGGATAGAACCACTTCTTCACGTCGTCGGACTCGTGGAGGACGATGTCACCTTTGTAGGTGACCGCCTGGCTGATGCCGATGTCGGTGCCACGGCTGGTGATGGCGATTGCACCGCGCGGACGCTTCTTGTAGGCCTTCATGCGCGCGCGCTGCTTGGTGGCGGTGAGCCAGAAACTTCCGTTGGCCCACACGAAGTTCATGTACACGCCGACGGGGTCGCCCGAGTCGGTGGTCCACATGAGACAGCACTCGGTCTGCTTGTTCAGCAACGTCTCTTCGCGCTCGTCGGAGAGCGCAAAGACACTGACGTCGTCGTAGTTGCCGGCCATCTATTGCGCCCGACGCTTGCGGATGCGTGCGACACCCTGCTGGCTGGCAAGAGCAACGGCGATGATGAGCGTCGTGCCCTGGAAGAGAGGCTCGACCCAGAACGAACCGGTTCCGACCACGAGCTGCAGGCCCTTGATGCCGAAGGCGAGGGCGTACAGCGCGAGCACCGTGCCCCACACGTTTGGTCGGCGCGACAACTGCGATGCACCGAAGAACACCGCCGCGATCGCCGGGAACAGATAGCCCGGGCCCGTCGATGACGAGAAGAAGCCGATCTTTGCCGACAACATGACGCCTGCGATTCCGGCGATCGTTGCCGAAGCGACGAGCGAACCCCAGATCATGCGGTCGGTGCGCACACCTGCGAGACGTGCTGCCTCGACGTTGCCACCCGTCGCGAAGAGATAGCGGCCGACGGGTGTGTGCTCGAGCACGAACCACGCGATCAGCGCGATGATGATGAAGTACACGAAGAGGATCGGCACACCGAACACTTCGCGACGACCCCACTGCATGTAGGTATCCGAGTAGGCACCGGTGATCTGACGGTTGTCGGACATCTTGAGCACGATCGCGGTGATGAGCTGGCTGACGCCGAGCGTCGCGATGAACGAGTTCACTTTCAGCTTCACGACGACGAACCCCGAGAAGAAGCCCACGAGGGCGCACACTCCGATCGCGATCAGGGCCGTGACGACGCCGGGAAGGTTGAAGTCGCGCGGTGTTACCGCTCCGGTGCGTGCCTCGTTCTGCAACCACGTCGACACGATGAGCGACAGCGAACACATCGCGCCGATCGACAGGTCGAAGGAGTTCGTCGCGAGGGGGATGAGGAACGCGAGTGCGAGAAGGCCGATCGGCACGTTCTCACCGAGCGTCAACTTGAACGTCGCGCTACTGAGGAACGTGTCGGACTTCCACAGGCCGAACACGACCATGAAGCCGACCCAGAGATAGATCGCGCTGAACCTGTCGAGGCCGAGCCGCGTGAGCAGCGCCGCCTTCGGTGCAACTTTGGTTTCGGTGTTCACCAGTCGTTCCTTTCGATAACCGGATTCAGTTCGCCAGGCTCGAACCGGAGAGAAGAGCCCTGTCGATGTGTTCAGCGTTGAGACCATCGGCGTGAGTGATGATCTCGGTGACTTCACCGCGATACATCACCAGCACGCGGTCACACACGCGCGCGAGTTCACTCGAGTCGGTCGAGCACACGACGACCGCGGCGCCGCTGTCGGCGGCCTGGTCGACGAAGGCGTGGATTTCTTCCTTTGCACCGATGTCGACACCCTGCGTTGGTTCGTCGACCAACAGAACCTTTGGTTCGAGGCGGAAGTTCCGCGCCATCATCACCTTCTGCTGGTTGCCACCAGAGAGCGTGGAGATCGGCGCTTCGGTACCGGCGGTGACGACGCTGAGTCGGCCGACCCAATCTTGTGCTTCGGACTTTTCATCGCTGTGACTGAGGCGCCACCCGCGCTTGTTGCGTTCGACGTTGGAGATGGTGAGATTCGCGCGCACGCTCATGAACGGCAGCAGGCCGTTGCGCACACGATTCACGGGTACCGACGCAAGACCACGTCGGATCGCGCCGCGCGGGTCGGCGTTCGGGAGTTCCTCGCCATCGATGGTGACCTTGCCCGCGTAGCGCGGCATCGCACCCGACAACAGCGCGACGAGCGTGTCGCGGCCCGAGCCGGTGAGACCGGTGACTCCGACCACTTCGCCGGGTTGAACACTGAACGACAGGTTGTTGACGCCCGGGCCGACCAAGTTTTCGATGACGAACCGCGGTGCGACGTCGCGCGCGACGATGCGGTGGGCCGACTCGGCCACCACTCTGCGGCCAACAATCATCTCGATGAGTGACTCCATCGTGAGGTCGGCGGTGCGCTTGGTGCCAACGACCTGGCCGTCGCGCAAAACGGTGACCCGATCGGCAATTTCGAACACTTCCTCGAGATGGTGGGACACGAAGACGACGCTGATGCCACGTGCCTTCAGGCGCCGCACCGCGTCGAACAATCGGTCGACATCGGCACCCGGAAGTGCCGCAGTCGGTTCGTCGAGAACCACGATGGAGACGCCAGATTCGAGGTCTTGCAGGGCGCGCGCGATGGCAACGCCGGTACGTTCGGCCGCCCCCAGGGCGCCGACGGGAAGACGAACGTCGATGTCGAAGCCGAGGTCGAGGAGAAGTTGCTTGGCGCGCTTGGTCTCCTCGCGCCACTTGATGCGTCGCCCGAGACCGGTGGAGTAACCGAAGCCGAAGGCGAGGTTCTCGACCGTGCTGACTGCTTCGACCAGACCAAGGTCTTGGTGGACGAACCGAATGCCCGCCGCGTGCGCGGCGGCGGCATCGCCGATTTCGAAGGCAGCCCCGCGCATGGTCACGACATGGTTCGCATCGGGTTGGTGGAAGCCAGCGAGGATCTTGATGAGGGT
>DAINNS010000110.1:0-5520 GCA_036735765.1 Ilumatobacteraceae bacterium
AACACCTTGGCTTCCAGATCGAGATCGCGGAAGGCGTGACCCGTCTTGCTGCCGCTCGTGGGCAGCGCGTCAAGGTAGCGGGCGCTCGCGAGCTTTGCGGTTTCGACGGCGAGTTCGGCCGATGTTCCACCGATGACGACGGCGAGGTGGTACGGCGGACATGCGGCGGTGCCGAGCGTCTTCATCTTGTCGAACAACCAGGGGAGAAGGGTCTTTTCGTTGAGCAGTGCCTTGGTTTCCTGGAAGAGGTAGCTCTTGTTCGCCGAGCCGCCGCCCTTGGCCATGAAGAGGAACTTGTACTCGTTGCCGTCGACGGCGGACACCTTGATCTCGGCGGGCAGGTTGTTGCCGGTGTTGACCTCGTCGTACATGTTCACGGGAGCCATCTGGCTGTAGCGCAGGTTGCTGGTGAGGTACGTGTCGTACACGCCCTTCGCGATTGCTTCTTCGTCTCCTCCACCGGTGAAGACGAACTGGCCCTTCTTGCCCTTCACGATTGCGGTGCCGGTGTCTTGGCACATCGGCAGGATTCCGCCTGCGGCGATGCTGGCGTTCTTCAACAAGTCGAGGGCGACGAAGCGGTCGTTGTCGCTGGCCTCGGGGTCGTCGAGGATGTTGCGCAGCTGCTGCAGGTGGCTCGACCGCAGCAAGTGGGCGATGTCGCGCATCGCCGTACTGGTGAGAAGCGTGATCGCCGACGGGTCGACCTTCAGGAACGTTCCCTCGGGCGTGTCGAACGTCGAGACGCCTTCGGTGGTGACCAAGCGGTACTTGGTCGTGTCGGGCCCGAGGGGGAACAGTTCGGTGAAGTCGAAGTCGGCCATGACCACACGGTAGGGGTTCACCCACGTGTGATGCACGTTCGCGCGTTGCGCGCGCGGGTCACGTGGCGGGATTCACGGGCCAGTCGTGTTTGGGGTAGCGACCCGCCATGTCCTTGCGTACCTCGGCCCACGATCCGGCCCAGAATGCCGGCAGATCGGCCGTCACCTGAATGGGGCGGTCGGCGGGGGACAGAAGTTCGATGACGAGGGCAACCGCACCATTCACGATCGTCGGATGGGTGTGCGTGCCGTAGAAATGTTGTGCGCGTGCCGACAGCATGGGTGTGTCGTCACCGCGGTAGGTGATGCGCATGTCGCGACCGTTGGTGAGCGTCACGCGGGCAGGCGCGAGTTCGTCGAGGTGCGGGCCGAGGTCGTAGGGCAGCCCGCTGCGCAGGACGACCGAAAGGTCGAGGTTGTCGAGGTCGGCGCGCGACACACAGCCGGGGAGATACGGCGCGAGCCACTCGTCCAGCGTGGCGATGAGCGCTTTGTTGCTCCAATCTGGCCAACGTGGGTCGCGTGCGTGGAGGAACCGCACTCGTTCGACGAGGGATTCCGCCGCGGGTCCCCAGGGAAGACATTGCAGACTCGTGGATCGCACACGTTCGATGAGCGCCGCCGTTGTATCGGGCCCGGGCGCGGGCTTCTGGCGAACCTCGCGCAACTTCATTCCGTCGAGCCGCCACTCGATCAGCTGGACGAGGTCGTTGCGTTCACGATCCCAAGCGACGGAGTTCCTGACAGTCACGTGCTCCGCGAGCAGGTCGGTGATGTCGTCGGCGGAGATTGCCGCCGCGAGACGAACCCTGGTGTTCTTGCGGTCGCCGTCGACGTCGGCAGCGACGATGAAAGCTTCATCGGCGAGGTCCGACTCCTTGGGTACCCATGCGGCGTTCCCGGTGCGCAGTTGGAACTGGCCCGCACCGGTCTTGCGGACGGCGAGGCGGTCGGGATAGGCGCGCAGTAACAGCGCACCCACGCGGTTGGGTCGCGCCGAACCTGACGTCGCGGTGCGACCCGAGCGCCGAAGAATGTCGCGCGCCTGGTCGCGCACACGCGCCGCAGCACGTCGGTCGATGCGATCATCGGCGCTGAGTTCGTCGATGCATTCGATTCGCCACGCGAGATCCTCGGGAACGTTGTCGCGGCGTCCGCCCGTTGTGCGCACGACGTCACGGTCTTCGAGCAGTGCCGCGAGAAGACACGCGGTCCACACATCGGTGTCGTGTGCGCCGACCACCATCGCCGCCAGGCGCGGATGAAGAGGCACGCCGAGCATGGCACGACCCCGTTCAGTGATGTACCCGTTGTCGTCGAGAGCGTCGAGAAGCGCGAGCAACTCGCGGGCCTGTTCGAAGGTTGCGCGCGGCGGTTGATCGAGAAAGCGCAAGTCGTCGACTTCGACACCCCATGCGGCGAGTTCGAGTGCCAGACCCGCGACGTCGACCTGCAGGATCTCGGGCTCGATCTGTGATCGGCGCGACCGGTGCTCGGCCTGCGGCCACAGGCGGTACGCGCGGCCGGGCCCGAGACGACCCGCGCGACCGGCTCGCTGGTCGGCTGATGCGCGGCTCACGTTTCCGAGCAGCAATTTCGACATTCCCGTGTTCGGGTCGAAGCGCGGTGAACGGGCGAGGCCCGAATCGATGACCACACGAACACCGTCGACGGTCAGCGAGCTTTCCGCGATGTCGGTGGAAAAGACGATGCGTCGCCGCCCTGGTTTGCTCGGTGCGAGAGCTGCGTCTTGTTCGTCTTGGCTGAGGGCACCCGCGAGCGGGAACAAGTCGACGTTCGCATCGACGATGCGGGATGTGGCCTCGATCGCGCGGCGAATCTCACCGATTCCCGGCAGAAACACGAGAACGTCGCCCTCGGTTTCGCGCAGCGCTCGAAAGACGGTGTCGGCGACCTTGTTTTCGAGGCGGTCGGCATCGCGTCGCTGTCCCTTGCGAATCGTCGGTGCCTGCCACCAATCAATGTCGACGGGAAACAGGGATCCGTCGCTCGCTACCACCGGCGCAGGCACCTCGTCGGCGAGATACGCACACCAACGTTCGGTGTCGGGGGTTGCCGACATGAGGACGATTCGCTGCGAGGTGCCGAGCGATCGTTGAGCGTGCAGCAACAAAGCGAGTCCGAGGTCGCCGGGCAGGTTGCGTTCGTGCACCTCGTCGAAGATGACGATGCCGACACCGGGCAGGTCGGGGTCGTTTTGCAGACGACGTGTCAACACGCCCTCGGTGAGGACTTCGATGCGGGTTGTCGCGCCGATGATGCGCTCGTCGCGTGTCTGGTATCCGACCGTTTCGCCGACACGCTCACCGAGTAGTTGCGCCATGCGACGGGCGGCGGCACGAGCGGCGAGTTTGCGCGGCTCGAGCATGATGATCCGTTCGTTGGCCACGAGCAGGCTGCTCTCGAGGAGTCGCAGCGGGGCCAGTGTCGTCTTTCCCGAACCGGGCGGCGCCACGAGCACGCAGCGACGACGATTCGACAGTGCCTCGATGAGGTCGGGTATGCACGCCTCGACCGGCAGCCCGGTCGGCGCGAGGGTCACACGAGAGCCGGAGTGCCGGCGTAGGGGCTTGGGTCTTTCGGCCCCGGGATCGTGGGTGCCGACCACGCGGTGGTGGTGGCGATCGACTGGGCGACCTTGCGCCATTCGACCGGGCGCCAGCCTTCGGCGGCGGCGGGGACGCTGAGGTCGGACTGGACGAAAACGAACGCCGGCAACTTCTGCAGTCCGAGACCACGAACGGCCGCACGATCGGGGTCGACGAACACGAGGAACTCGTCGGTGAGTGGTCCGAGGAACTGCTTGGCCTCGTCGGCGGTCGCAGTGACGATGAAGTTCACGCGTACGGCCGCACCCGCAAATGCGCGCATGATGCGCGACGCGGTGTCGAGGATCCAGGAACTCTCGTTGGTGTACGGATCGATGACGATCGACGCCATGTGGAACGTGGTGAGCCATTCGCGCAGGGGACGGGCGTCGCCGACGAGGGGGGTGAGAACGAGATCAGCAGAGGGGGTGGTTGCCACGGGTGAAACGGTAGCAAGCCGGCACTACGTTGGATGAAGTGCATCCGATCGAGCACCTGCGTTATTTGGCACGTTCCGGGTACGCCGACGCCCCCGAACTGGTGGCCGAGACTGCCTCGGCGCTGCGTCACCTCGGTGCCGACCCCGCGAATCTGCTGCTCACGTGTCGACGCATCGTCGAGAAACATCCCACCTGCGGGCCGCTCTGGTGGATGTGCGCAGAACTGCTGACGGCCCTCGAACCGCGGGACACCTTGCGTCGTTGCGTCGAGCGCGTGAACGAAGACTCGACGCCCGCTCACCTCGCCGGTCATCTCGCGACGCGCCTTCCCGAGGGCGGGGTTGTCGTGGTGAACGGTTGGTCGTGGGAGGTCGCGGTTGCGCTGGCGCAGTCGTTCGACATCGAGGTGTGCGTGGTCGACGGTGACAACGGTGCCGACCACATGGTGCGGGTGCTCGAACGCAATGACGTGGTGGCCCACCTCGTCGAACCACAGCGCGCCGCGGCCGCGGTGGCCGAAAGCGACGGTGTCCTGATCGCGGCGTCGTTTGCCGCTCCCGACGGCATCTGGTCGCCGATCGGGTCGGCACAGCTCGCCGCCGCCGCGTATTGCGCGGGTATCGACGTGATTGCAACCACGCCCGTGGGCACGCGCTTGCCGAAGGTCTTCACCGATGCGATGGTGCGACTCGTCGACGACGACACGCGCGGCGAATCGTGGCATCGCGACATCGAGATGGTGCCGCTGGCGCTTGTGACGACGGTTGTCGGAAGTGCCGGTGTCGAAGACGGTGCTGCGGTCCAGGCGACGGGTCTTCGTCCCGAAGCGCCCGCGGCGACCGAACTGACCGTTCGCTCGGCGATGTAGGTTTCCCGCATGGGAGAAATCGTCTCGTTCAAGAGCAATGGTTCGATGGGCAGCGGCTACCTGGCCGACGGCGGCGGTCCGGGTGTCATCGTCATCCAAGAGTGGTGGGGGCTCGTGCCGCACATCAAGAACGTCGCCGACAGGTTCGCTGCCGAGGGATTCACGGCCCTTGCTCCCGATCTCTACCGCGGCGAGGCCGCGAGCGAACCCGACGAGGCGGGCAAGTTGATGATGGGTCTGAAACTCGACCGCGCGGGCAAAGACCTCAGCGGTGCGGTGGACCTGCTGCAGGAAAAAACCGGACGAACGAAGGTCGGAGTCGTCGGCTACTGCATGGGTGGCGGTCTCACGCTCACGCTCGCGTGTCAGCGCCCCGATGCGGTTGCGGCCGCGGCGCCTTTCTACGGTGTCATTCCCTGGCCCGAAGCGCAGCCCGACTGGAGCGCGATCAGTGGAGTCGTCGAGGGGCACTATGCCGAGAATGACGCGTTCGCCACACCCGAGGCCGCACGCGCGCTCGAGGTCGATCTGAAGTCACGAGGCAAGAATGCAACGTTCCACGTTTATCCCGGCACGCACCACGCATTCTTCAACGACGATCGTCCCGATGTGTACGACGCGACGGCATCGAACACTGCATGGACGCGGGTGCTCGCGCTGTTCCGCGCGAATCTCTGATTCGATTCAGGAAAGCTCGGCGATTGCGGAGGCGATGGCGATCAGCCGTTCGGCGTTCGCCACGTGCAGGTTCTCGATCATCTTTCCGTCGAGTTGCACGA
>DAINNS010000111.1:0-5489 GCA_036735765.1 Ilumatobacteraceae bacterium
GGTACATCATCGCCCAGGTGAAGTCGGCCGTGGTGAGGATGTTGATGAAGATCTGTGGCACGCCCATGAGGATCGTGAGCGGTGCCAGGAAAGGGATGAAGGCCAGGGGCGACGACAACTGGCCGAGATAACCCGTGAAGTTGTTGTTCGACAGACGATCGAAGAAGAGCGATGGTTCGGAGATCGACGTCTTGACGACGTCGAAGGGTGTCTTGCCGAGCTCGCCGTAGAGCATCCCGTATGCGCTGGTTTCGCCGGCGAGCGTCGGCACCATCCACACGCCGATGACGAGGAAGTAGAGCGCGGCGAAACCGAGCAGTGAGGCACCGAACTTCCAACGCTTGCGCGCGATGAGAAGGATCGCGATTCCCATGACGGCGAGGGAGATGTCCTCTTTCCAGAGCATCGCCGCGAGCAGCCAGGCGAAAGCAACGATGTTGCGGCGTCGCACGTCGGTGCCGAAACCCTCGGGGCGTGTCGTGGCGTAGTGGTAGCCCATCATGAGGAACGGCAGCGCGACGGTTTCGGGATGCCATGTTTCCCATGCAAGGTAGGAGACCGTGGGAAGCAGCAGCCACGTGACGCCGAGCATGCAGGCGAGCACGTCGTTGCGCAGGCGGTGCCGCGCGATGAGATACACGGGCACGGCGCCGAGAGCGAGCGCGACCACCTGCAGAACGTTCCACAAGTTCGGGCTGCCACCGAGCCAAACCAATGGAACGAGGAAGTAGTACATGAACATCGCGTGGTGGCCAAAGACCGGAAGGCCGCACACGGTGTTGAACCATTGGCCCTTCGACAAAAGCCACAGGGACTGGTCGTGAATGCCGAGGTCGAAGTCGAAGGTGGCGAAGGAATTGTGTCGGTCGACGACCAGGCGACCGACGATCCAGATCCAGGCGATGATCGAGCCCGTGAGCAGGGCCGCGGGCAGCGCGCGGAACGTTCTCATTTGCCGTTCAAGGCCGCCACGACGGGGGCGAACGTTTCGACGTCTTCGGCACCGACGATCACGTAGCTGAAGCCCCAACGTTCGCGACGGGCGATCAGGTCTTCGACGATCTTGCTGGGCGGTCCGATGAGTGCGAACGGCGTCTCGGCAACCATCGCGGGTTCGACGCCGATCATTTGAGCCATGCCCGCGATCGTTCCGTCGGCATCGTCCGTGACCTTCACGAAGAAGGCGCGGATGTTCATCTCGATGTCGGGTAGTCGCGTACCGGCAGCGTCGCGCACGATGTCGACCTTTTCGTCGACCGCCGCCGCGGTCATGGTGGAGATGGCCTCGGGTCCGACGACGCCCGCGGTCATCGTGCCGTTGATGCCGATGATGTCGGCCGAGCGCGCCGCATACGACAGCACGCGCTTGCCGCCGCCGCCGATGAGAATCGGCGGGTGGGGCTGTTGTACCGACTTCGGCAGGCCCACGTAGTCGGTGATCGTGTAGTGCTTGCCGGAGAACGAGAACTTCTCACCCGTCATCGCCCGCTTCACGATCTCGGTTCCCTCGATGAAGCGGTCGATGCGTACACCCGCCGAGTCGTAGGCGATGCCCGCTTGCTCGTAGTCGCTGATCATCCAGCCGGCGCCGAGGCCGATCTCGAGGCGACCCTCGGAGAGCAGGTCGATCGTGGCGAGTTCTTTCGCGAGAACGACGGGGTGCTTGTAGTCGTTGTCCCAGACGAGTGCGCCGACGCGAAGTTTCGTCGTGGCGTCGGCCGCGGCCTGGAGTGCGGGAACCGGCGCCAATTGATCGGTGAAATGGTCAGGCATCGTCAAGCAGTCGAAGCCGTTCTCTTCCGTGCGGCGGGCGAGTGCCACCCATTCGGAAGCGCTCGCGGCCCGTGAGCACTGGACGCCGAAGCGAAACGGTCGAATGTGGGGGAAAGACATGTCTGCACGGTAGTCGCTGTCGGTGCGCGGATACCGTGGGATCCGATGGGTTGGTTGGTGCGAATCCTCAGGCTGGCCGTAGCCATCGTGGCGGGCAGTCTCTTCGTGACCGCGGTCGGCGTGGCAATCGCGCCACGCGTGTGGGGTCTCATGAATGCCCACGAGGAGACACCCGTGTCACTGCCGTCGTTCACGGGGATCGCGCAACGCTCGACTCTCTTCGACCGCAACGGCCGGCAGATCGGCGCATTTCAGGTGGAGAACAGTCAGCCGATCACGCTCGACGAGGTGCCCGAGGACGTCGTCGCCGCGGTACTTGCGGTCGAGGATGCCAACTTCTTCGGCCATAAGGGCGTGAACCTGCGTGCCCTCGTACGTGCGGGATTGTCGAACTTCGAGTCGGGTTCGTCGCGCCAAGGCGCCTCGACGATCACGCAGCAGGTGGTGAAGAACGAGTACCTGGCGGGTCTCGAACGCGACGGCCGCTACAAGGCGCTGCAGGCTCGCTACGCGGTGCTCCTGGAACGAACGGTTCCGAAGCGCGACATTCTCGAGCGATACCTCAACACGGTCTTCCTCGGCAACAACGCCTACGGCCTGCGCGCCGCAGCCGAGATCTACTTCGGTGCCGAGGTTGGTGAACTCACCATCGAGCAGGCAACGTTCCTCGCGGGAATGATCCAGGCGCCGTCGAGCTACGACCCGATCCGTCATCCGGAGCGCTCGCGTCAGCGGTTCACCATTGCGCTGCGGCGTGTCGCCGCCGAGGGTCTGATGACGACGGAGCGCTCCGAAGAACTGGCGACCACGTGGGCGCTGCCCGAGGTGTTGCAGTCGGTGCCGCAAAGGTCGATCACGCGCACGTACTTCTCGGAAGCGGTGAAGGATTATCTGCTCAACAAGTCCGACATTCTCGGCGCAACCTACGCCGAACGCTTCAATGCCTTGTTCCGTGGAGGTCTGCGCATCTACACGACCCTCGATTCGGAGATGCAATCCTCTGCCGAGACCGCGGTCCGTACGAAACTGCCCGCGAACAAGGCGGGATTCCAGGGTGCGCTCTTGTCGCTCGACACGGCGTCGGGGGGAGTGCGCGCGATGGTCGGGGGCCCGGGATTCGAGCCAGGCCGCGAAGAAGTGAACATGACGTTGCGCCGGCGGCAGACCGGCTCGAGCATCAAGATCTTCGTGCTGGCGGCTGCACTGCAGGCGGGCGTCGAGGCGACCGACCTCATCGACGGAACACTGCCATGCACGCTGCCGAATCCCGGCAACGAAGACGAACCGTTCGAGATCGAGCAGGGGGTGAGCCGGCCACTCGGGTCGGTCGAGGAAATGACGTGGTACTCGATCAACTGTGCGTACAGCAGGTTGTCTCAGATCGTCGGATTGAACCGTGTGGTCGACACGACGTATCGCATGTCGCAATCGATGTTCCTCTCCCGGGACTCGTACAAGATCCAGCCGTACGCGAGTTTCGCGACGGGCGCAAACGAGATGAGCCCGCTCGACATGGCCAGTGGTGCGCAGACGTTGGCGAATGGCGGCGTCCACATGCAGCCGTACTTCGTCGACCGAATCGAAGGCCCGCGTGGTGTCGTGTACGAGCACAACGATCCGGGCCAGACCGTGTTCTCGAAAGAGGTCGCCGACAAGGCCGTGGGAATCCTGAAGGGTGTGCTGACGAAGGGCACCGCGCGGCGCAGCGCGCTCGATGGCGAACGCCCCGCCGCCGGCAAGACGGGTACGCAAGACGACAACACGAACGCGTGGTTCGTTGGAATGACCCCGCAGCTGACGACCGCGGTGTGGGTGGGGGACCCGAAGGCCTACACGCCGATGGTGAACGTGCCCGAGTTCGTGGCGAAGAAGGTGCCGCGCGTCCAGGGTGGAACTTTTCCGGCGGCCATTTGGAAGTCGTTCACCGACGATGCATTGGCCGGTGAACCGGTGCTCGATTGGGACCCTGCGCCGCCAATCGCGCGATCCTCCGTGCGTCTGTACCTGCCGGGCGTCGACTGTGTGGCACGAGTGGTGTCGGGAACCTTGCCACGCCGCGTGGTCGGTAACGTCTCACCAGCCGAGACAACCACGACGACACTCGTTCCGGGGGCAACCACCGTCGTCACGGTTGCTCCGGAGACAACCGTGACGGAGACATCCGTGCCGGTGGGCGGGCGGCCCGTGGTGAGCATCGTCGACGCGGGAACCACGATCCTGCCGTCGAACACCAATCCGTTCTCGCCAGTGCCGTCGGTCGACCCGAACAATGCGTTGGTCTTCGACTGTGCGAAGTCACTACCGGGTTGGGTGCAAACCACCATCGCGGGTGGTTAGGGGCTTTGCGGACGTCGCTAGTCTCGTGACATGGATGCGTTCGACGAACTGCTCGAACTGCAATCGGCCGACACCGAGATCGCGCAACTCGAACATCGCGCCACGAACCTGCCCGAAGGGGCCGCGCTTGCAGGCGCACGGCAGCAGTTGTCCCGCGTCGAGGCCGAAATCGTTCGCCTCCGAACCGAATCGCAGAACTGCTCCGCGACGATCGAGGCGAACGAGGTCGCTGTCGGCGACTTGCGACATCAGCTCGGGCGGTTGACCGCACAATTGAAGACCGTGATCGCCCCGCGCGAGGCTGAGGCGTTGCAACACGAGATGGCAGTGATCGAAGCGAAGATTTCCTCGATCGAGGACGAGTCGCTGGTAGCCCTGGAACGCAGCGAGGAACTCGACACGGCTGTCACTCGCCTCGAAGCCGAGGCAGCCACCGCGCGGGCAAATGTTGACGAAGCGGACGATGCGCACGCAACGGCACTCGAGACCGTACGAATCACGCTGGCGGCGGTTCGTGACCGTCGTGCACAGGCCGCGACACGTCTCGACCCCGACTGGGTGGCTCGATACGAACGTCGTCGCGCCGACCACGCAGGTGTCGCTGTTGCGCGCCTCGTGCGTGCCACGTGCGGAGGGTGTCACATCGATTTGTCAACGTCCGAAGTCGAGGCCGTACGACGCATGGAACCGACGCAGCGTGAGTGTCCCAACTGCGCGCGGTGGCTCGTCGTCTAGGACGATCTGTAGGTTTGTCCACGTGGTTCTTTGGTTCGTCGCAACTTCGGTGCTCGGGGTGCGGTACGTGTTCCGCGATCCGCGATTCGACTACCGGCTGCTGATTGTTGGGGCGCTCCTACCCGATGCGGTCGACGTCGTATTTGGTGGTGCGCGTGTCCTTCACACGGTGACGGCGAGTGTCGCCCTGATGACGTTGATCATGCTCGCGACGCGCCGAGGCACGCTGCTGCGACGTCGTCTCTTACCGCTCGCCATCGGAACGTTCATGCACCTCGTGTTCGACGGGGCCTTCGCGAACACCGATGTTTTCTGGTGGCCCTTCACCGGGACGTCGTTCGGAGGTGCGCGTCTGCCGGTCGCGGAACGCGGTGCGTTCAACCTCGTGCTCGAGGTTCTCGGGGCCGTTGGCATCGCGTGGATCGTGAAGAGGCACGGTTTGCGTGATCGCGAAGCGCGCCGGCGGTTCTTGTCGACGGGGGAGTTGGTCGAGGTTGGCTGATCGACTGCTGACACTTGTGCGA
>DAINNS010000112.1:0-3131 GCA_036735765.1 Ilumatobacteraceae bacterium
CCGGGTACATCTGGGTGTACTCGTAGGTCTCGCCGGCGATCGACGCCTTGAAGTTCTCTTCGGTTTCACCGATCGGCTCGCCCGTTGCCGGGTCGCCGACCTGCGCGAGGAAGTCGAGGTGACCGTGCGCGTGGCCGGTCTCGCCCTCGGCGACCGAGCGGAAGAGTGACGCCGCATCGGGGTAGCCCTCGACGTCCGCCTTCTGGGCGAACCAGAGGTAACGGCGGTTGGCCTGGCTCTCGCCGGCAAACGCCTCCTTCAGGTTTTCGTGTGTCTTGGTTCCGGCAAGTCCGGCCATGACTGCTCCTTTTCTGTTTGTGTGTTGTTAGGGGTTATTGCTTCACTGCAGGCATCGCATCGACGGCGCTCGCGCACCGAGGACACGTGCCTGAGAACACGATCCGCGCGGTCTGCACGGAAAAACCATCGAGGCCCGCGACGGAGATCGCGTCGGCATCGGTGACGTAGACATCGCGCACTTCGCCACAGGCGGTGCACACGCTGTGATGGTGGTCGTCGACGTTCGGGTCGAAACGCGCCGCGCCGCCCAACTGGATTTGCTGCAGCTCGCCCATCGTTGCGAGGTCGGTCAGCGTTTGGTAGACGGTGCGCAACGAGATGCCAGGCATCTCGGCGACGGCCACGTCGTAGAGCGTCTCGGCGGTCGGATGCATCTCGTTGCCGTGGAGAAGGCGGAAGAGCAACTGACGCTGTGGCGTGACCTTCAACCCGGCGGCCCGAAACGCGCTGGCGAGTTCGTCTGGGGTCTTCATGGATTCAATACTAAAACGTGACGTCCTAGTCTGCAATTCTTGCGAACTAACAAATGTTGCGATCTTCGTCACAACCGTACCCGGCCGCATGAGCGACCCACCGACGTCTGCTGCTGAAATGGACGTCGTGCCCTCCACCCCACGATCGATCGACCGCGAGGCGTTGCGCGCCGGCGCGAGTGTCACGCTTTTGTTCGCCGTGCCGCCGACTCTGGTCGCGCGCTTCGTTCTCGACAACAACGACGACACAAGCGGATGGGCGCCACTGCTTTCACTCATCGCGGTGCTGGGGTTCGTTCTCGGTTCGGGCGTCGCAGCATGGCGTCAACAAGCGCAACGACCGATGGCCCACGCGGTTCTCGCCGGAGCCGGCGTCTTCGTCGCCGCACAGGCCGTGTTCCTTGCCGTGCGGATCGCGACGAGCGGCGACGTTCGTGTCATGCGGATACTCACGTCGTTCTCACTCGCTCTCGTCGCGAGTGTCATCGGTGGACTGCTCGGCAATTTCCTGCAGAAGAACGGCATCCGCCCCCGATGACCACCACACCCGGCACGTCCCGTGCGGTGCTGGTCATCGACGTCGGCACGAGCGGTTTGCGCGCCGCCCTCGTCGATGGCGACGGAAAAATCGTCGACTACCACCACGTCGCTCAAACACCGTCGACGCCGTCGCCCGGCCTCGTCGAGTTCGACGCGATGCAGATGTACCGCGCGTCGGTCGAGGCTGCCGGCATCGTTGTTCAGCGCAACAGGCAATGCCACGTTGCGACACTCGGCATCGCCAACCAGCGGGCGTCGGTCGTCGCGTGGGATGCGCGCACCGGAGAACCAACCGGTCCCGCACTCGGCTGGCAGGATTTGCGCACCGTCATCGAGTGCATCACGGCGAAATCCGAACACGGCCTTTCGATCGCACCGAACCAAACCGCGACGAAAGCCGCATGGCTGATCTCGAACCACGCAGCAAACACGCCGCCTGATGCGTTGCGTTTGGGCACCATCGACGCATGGTTGACATGGAAGCTCAGCGGTGGCGCCGCGTTCGTCACCGATCACACGAACGCCGCCGTCACGGGTCTCGTCGACGTGCACACGGTCGACTGGGACGCGCGCGTGTGTGCGATCTTCGGTGTGCCCGTCGGGTGTCTGCCACGCGTCGTTCCATCGCGCGAAGTGGTGGGGCACGTCACGGGCCACTCGGGCCTCGACGGCATCGCCCTTGCGGCGCGCGTCGGCGACCAACAGTCGTCGCTCGTTGGCCAAGGCTGCACGGCCCCCGGTCGCACGAAGATCACGTTCGGCACGGGCGGCATGCTCGACATGTACACGGGCAGCGTCGGCCCGACCGAGGCCGTTCGCACGCATCACGGAACGTTTCCCATCGTCGCCTTCTCACTCGACGGCTCGCTCGACGGCGCCGAGCGCGACATTCACTGGGGAACCGAGGCGGTCATGTTGTCCGCGGGCACCAACGTCGAATGGCTGTGCACCGACATGGGCCTCATCACCACACCGCAGCAAAGCGACGAGATAGCGCGCACGGTTTCGAACACCGCCGGTGTTTCCTACGTACCGGCGCTTCTCGGCCTCGGCACACCCGACTGGGACTACGGCGCCCGCGGTACGTTGACGGGACTCACCCGCGGAACGAACCGCGCGCACATCGTGCGCGCCGTGCTCGAAGGAATCGCTCACCGTGGTGCGGACCTCCTCGGTGCCGCGGTCGCCGAGGCGGGCGCGCGGGGTGTTCCGGCACCGACCAGCCTGCGGATCGACGGTGGGATGTCTCGCAACGCAACATTTGTCCAGATGTTCGCCGACGCGACGGGCAAGTCCGTCGATGTTTCCCCGGTCGCCGAAGCAACGACCCTCGGCGCTGCCTTTCTTGCGGGGTCGGCCCGCGACACCGATGCCGTCTGGTCGAGCCTCGAAGAGGCGACGGCGACCGCCGTACCTGCGACGAGGGTCACTCCGTCGACCGATTCCGCGACCCGTGCCGCGTCACGCGACGAATGGGCGCGCACGCTCGCCTCGTCGAGGGCCTGGATCCCCGACCTGACCGCCCTCGACTTCTAAAGTTGCACCGCCCCGCCCCCGTCGGTGAACCTGTACTGCAAGACAGGTCTGAGAAAGGATCCCTCGTGGCAGACACCAGCACCACGGCGCCGCCAAAACAACCCACCGCCGCCGACGCCGCACTCCTCTCCTACGCCCTCGGCCTCGAGTTCGCGATGGTCGACATCTACGCGCGCGCCGCCGCCGGCGCGAAGGACGAACTCAAGTCGGTTGCCGAACTCTTCGGCGCCCACCACCGCGCCGCTGCCCAGTCGCTGACGGGTCTGCTCGGCCGCAAGGCGC
>DAINNS010000112.1:3141-5396 GCA_036735765.1 Ilumatobacteraceae bacterium
GCGCCGACCGGCCGCAACGAAGCGTTCTACGCCGAACAGTCGAAGGCCGCTTCGGGCGGAACCGCCAAAGACACAGCCGCCCACATGGCAGGTCTCGAGAACGCGATGGTTGCCACGCACTTGAAAGTGCTGAGCACCCTGCGCGGCATCGACGGCGCTGCGCTCATAGCTTCGATCATTCCGATCGAAGCACGCCAGGCCGCGGTGCTGGTCGGCCTCTCGGGCGCGACCGCGCTCGACGACATCATGGCCCTCGACGCTGAGGCCGCAATCGACCCCGAGACCTACCCCGCCTGATCGGAAAAGACGCCCCACCATGAACGCTCCCATGAACGACAACGCTTTCAACCGTCGCAAGTTCCTTCAGTCCGGTGGACTCGCGCTTGCTTCCGCGGCGATCCTCGCCGCGTGCGGCAAGAACGACAAAGTCGCAACCGCGTACCCCCGTATCGGCGATTCGCCGACAACAACAGGTCTTCCCGAAGCGCACGTGACCGACATCGTGCTACTGCGCACCGCGTCGTCACTCGAGTGGTGCGCGATCGACGCCTACACGGCAGTTGCCGGCCTCGGCATTCTCCCCGGCGCGGTTCTTCCCGTCGTGAAACGTTTCCAGGACGATCACAAGGCGCACGCTTCGGCACTCAGCGAGGTCATCAAGAAGGCCGGTGGCGAACCGTTCGAGTGCGCCAACGAACGCATCAACACGCTCTACATCGCACCCGCGGTCGAACTGATCACCGGAAACAAGGACAAGGGCATCGAGGCCAGCGACACCCCCGCCGACGACCTTCTCGTCCTTGCACACGGCCTCGAGAATCTCGCTGCGGCGACGTACCAGTACTACGTGTCGCTCATCTCGACGCCCGCCACGCGCGGTGCCGCCATGACGATCGGCCAAGACGAAGCACGCCACGCGGCCGTTCTCGCACAGGCGATCATCCCCGACGGCAAAGGCATCGCACCATCGATCAACGAAACCACGGGCAAGGCCAACCCCGCCGCGGTTCCCGGTGCGTTCGGCAGCCTCGCGGCCATCTCCTTCGCGATCGGCAAGACCAGTGAAGCGGGCACCAAGACCCAGCTCAGCCTCGACACCCCGAGCCTGAACTCACTGGCGTACGAGTACGCCAGCTGTTAACGGCGTACGAGTACGCCAGCTGTTAACGGCGTACGAAGAGCGACGGATCTCCCGAGGTCGCTCGCGCGCACATCGTTACACTGTTCTCCGGTGAGTCGGCCGGGTGGCCGCGACACACGCAAGTGCGTCGAGGAAAGTCGGGACTCCACAGGGCAAAGTGCTGGCGAGAGCCAGGTGGGGGTGACCTCACGGACAGTGCAACAGAAAACAAACCGCCGGCGGGGCAACCCAACGGCAAGGGTGAAAAGGTGCGGTAAGAGCGCACCAGCGTGCGGGGCGACCCGCGCGGCTTGGCAAACCCCACTTGGAGCAAGGTCACGCAGGGAACATGGGCGGCTCGCTCGCCTTCGGGCAGTTCCCGGGTAGACCGCATAGATGGATGGTCACCGGACCGCAAGGTCCACAGAATCCCGCTTACAGGCCGACTCACCATCTTCGCTTGATCCCCGGGCCGCCGGCCCGGGGATCATTTTTTTTGATCACTTCTCGTCGTGAACCGTGACGTTGAACGTGACGAGTGCAGGTCGTTCTTCGTGCAGGCGAATCGTCGACATCGACGCACGGTCGAGTGCGGTTCTCCACGAAACCCCGATGTCGACCCCGAGCGCCCACGCAACCGCGGCCTTGATCGGCGACACGTGGCTCACGACCACGGTGTGTGCGTGACCGGAGTTCCGCGCGAGGTCGACGAGCGCAGCGCGGACGCGTGTCTCCAATTCGGCCATCGATTCCCCTCGTGGTGGACGAAAGTCGGGATCGCGACGCCACCGTGCCCACACCTCAGCCGGCACCGACGACATCGGCTGCCCGTCGTAGTCGCCGTAGTCGAGTTCGATCCAACGACGATCGGTGTCGACGCCAACGCCGACGTGTGCGGAAATGGCCGCCGCCGTTTGTTGGGCCCGAAGCAACGGGCTTGCGATGATGCGGCCCACCGGCGCGATTCGCGACAGAGCCGGGCCGATGACCGCTGCCTGGTCGTGACCAACCTCGTCGAGTTCGTTGTCGACATGTCCCTGCAAGAGACCGCCTGCGTTGGCGCGGGTGCGACCGTGTCGCTCAAGTGTCAGCAGTCGATCAGCCAACCTCGACCAACTCCCCCGTCGACAAGAAC
>DAINNS010000113.1:0-5362 GCA_036735765.1 Ilumatobacteraceae bacterium
AGTGCCTCGGCGAGTTGTTCACGTTCACAGCGAAATTTCACGGACGTCCTGCTTTGTGCGTGACCCGGCGCATTGACCGAGTCGGATGGGAGATAAATCGATAATGCTTGTAATAAGGCCTGTGAATTGTGGATGAACCACTTCTGCGCCAACACCGGCACGGAAAGAGGTCAACGCACGTTGTCCCCAGTTTTCCACACGCGTGGGCGAACACATGATTGGTCCGGTGGACAACCCCGTGGTTGTGCCCACTCGTGCGCAGGTTGTCCCCTTCGCGACCAACATGTTGTCCCCAGACAAAATGACACTCAGCCTTTCTTCGAGCGACGGATGAGTTCGGTGACCTGGTCGTAGACCTGCTTGCGCTCGGCCATCAGACGCTGCACTTTTTCCACCGCGTGAATGACCGTCGTGTGGTCGCGACCGCCGAAGAGTCGGGCAAGGGACGGGTAGCTGAGCTCGGTTTGTTCGCGCATCACGTACATGGCCACCTGGCGGGCCATGACGAGGGGCCGTTGACGGCTCTTGCCGCGCAACGCATCGACGCTGTACCCGAGGTACGACGCGATGTCCTGCAGCATCTCGTCGTCGGTCTTCTGGCGCGACGCTGACTCGGCCAAGAGGTCGGCCAGCAGTTCCTGCGCGGTCGACACCGTCATCTGGATGCGGTTGAGGGCGGCGTAGGCGGTGACCCGGATGAGGGCTCCCTCGAGTTCGCGAATGTTCGACGTGATGTTGGCCGCGATGAACTCGAGGACGTCGTCGGGCACCTTCGTGCCGTTGCGCTCGGCGTAGTTGCGCAAGATCGCAAGACGCGTTTCGAGGTCGGGTGGTTGGACGTCGGTGATGAGACCCCAACGGAACCGGCCACGCAGACGATCTTCGAGCGTGGGAATCGCGTCGGGCACGCGGTCGGAGGAGATGACGATCTGCTTGTTCGCGCCGTGCAACGAGTTGAACGTGTGGAAGAACTCTTCCTGCAGACCTTCCTTGCCCTCCATGAACTGGATGTCGTCGATCAACAACACGTCGACCTCGCGGTAGCGGCGCTTGAACGCAGCGGTGGTGTTGGTACGGATCGCATCGACGTATTCGTTCATGAACGTTTCCGTCGAGACGTAGCGCACTTCGTAGTGGGCGTAGTTCTGCTGCACGTATTCACCGATGGCATGCAGCAGGTGGGTTTTCCCGAGACCCGCCGATCCGTAGATGAAGAGCGGGTTGTACGAACGCGCCGGGGTTTCGGCCACGCGGTGCGCGGCGGCGAGCGCGAACTGATTCGAGGCGCCCTTCACGAAAGTGTCGAAGGTGTAGCGCGGGTTCAAACCCGTGGCCTGCCCGCGCGTTTCTGTCTTCATTGCAACGCCGCTCGGAGCGTCGGGCGATGTCGAACCCGACGTGAGGCGAGCGAGTTCTGCGTCGAAGTCGATCTCGGGAAGGTCGATCTCGACGTCGTGATTGATCGGCGCGACGTCGACGTGCAACTGACGTTCGCTTTCGTCGATCTCGGCGAGTGCGTCGAGCACCAACTGCAGATAACGCGTGAGAATCCGTTCGCGAACGTGACCATTCGGTACCTGAAGGTGCAGCGTCGTGTCGTTGGACGGGAGCGCGACCACGTCCTGGAAAGTCGACAGCCACACGGCCTCGGACACCTGAGCACGCAAAAGTGCGGACACGGCTGTCCACACGGTGTCATGCTCTGCCATTTCCGGCACCCCCTCTCTTTGCTTGCTTTTCAGCGTCTTTTTTGACTTCTGTTCTAAATTGCAGCGCTGTATGTCCAGTCACTGTCCACATAGTTATCCACAGGGTGTGGAAGGCGGTCCCGCGTGTGGAAAACCTCTCAAACCCTTGTTTTACAAGGTGGAGCGGAGACCATAGCAGATTATCCACAGCCCAAAAAACCGTGGACGGCCAGATTGGCGGCCGGGGTGCGGTTCGTCCAAATCACCCGTAGTCTTGCTGCGTCGGATGACGTTTTTCCGGCCGCTTCGCATTTTCCGCCCCGGCCACCGACACCACATCTGTCTCGAAGGATTTGCTCCATGAAGCGTACGTTTCAGCCCAACAATCGCCGCCGCGCCAAGAAGCACGGCTTCCGCGCCCGCATGAAGACCCGCGCAGGCCGCGCCGTCTTGAAGTCCCGTCGGGACAAGGGCCGCTACCGCCTGTCCGCTTGATCGGCCGCATTCACGAACGCAGCATTTTCGCCCGTTTGCGGCGCGAGGGCTCGTTCGTTCGGTCCGGCCCCTTGTGGTGCTCCGTGCTTCTCGACCCATCCCTTTCCCATGCCCATGTGGCCTACGCCCTTGGCCGACCCGTTGGATCAGCCGTGTCCCGCAACCGTTTGCGGCGTCAAATGCGCGCCGTCGTGGCCACTGATGCGGGGTCGTCCCTCGCGCCCGGCTGGTACCTCTTCGGCGCCGACGCCCCTGCCCTTGCCATGACTTTCGCCGAACTGTCGACGGCTCTCCCCGCCCTCGCCGACCGCGCAGCGGCGCGGAACCGCACCCGCCGGGATGGTGGGCAATGAGCCAAACCAGCCAAACCAGCGACACGGTGTCGCGCCGACGCACGTTGAACGAGCGTTGTCTGGCTGCCATCGAGTGGTACCAAGAGGCCTTTGCCTACCGCCTCTCGCCCTGTCGCTTCACGCCGTCGTGTTCGCACTACGCCCATGAAGCATTCGAAACCCACGGCACTGCACGCGGTTTTTGGTTGACCTTGCGTCGCCTCACGCGTTGCCGGCCCTTCGGACCATCGGGCTGGGACCCGGTACCCGAGCCCTCCGACGTATCCCCAAGAAAGTAGGAACCGTGTTCCAAGCAGCAGCCTGGTTGGTCAGCCAGTTCTACAGCCTCGTACACAGCTATGCCGGCGCCATCGCTCTCGTCGCGGTGACGATCATGGTCATCCTCACGCCCCTCACGCTGAAGAGCACGAAGGGCATGTTGGAAATGCAGCGTCTGCAGCCCGAAATGCGCCGTCTGCAACAGGCTCACCGCAACGATCGCCAGAAGCTGAACGAAGAGATGATGAAGCTCTACCAAGAGCACAAGGTCAACCCGCTGTCCTCGTGCCTGCCGCTTCTTGCGCAGATGCCGGTGTTCATCATCATGTTCCGCGTCTTGCACGGCCTCACTCGTTTGGGTGAGGACGGCACGTTCAACCCGGGCTACATCTCGAAGACGTCCGAGCTTTTCAGCTCGCTCGACAAGCGCAACGAGATGCTGTCGTTTGGTCTCGACCTCGCGGCGCGCCCCGCCACCATCATGGGTGAAGACTTCGTGAAGGGAATCCCCTACGCGCTGCTCGTCGTTGCGCTCGCCGGCCTGTATTTCGTGCAACAGCGCATGATCGCCTCACGCACGGTGTCACCGACGATGTCGCCGGTGCAGGCGAAGATCATGCAGTACCTGCCGGTCGCTTTCGCGGTGTTCCAGGTGTTCCTGCCGACGGGTCTCGTCGTGTACTACGCCACGCAGGCGATCATCCGCATCGTGCAGCAGTGGTACATCACGCGCCGTTTCTACGGCAACGACAACGCCATCGGTCGTCAGGCCCAGGCCGCCAGCGAAACCGCACGGCAGATGGCCAAGGACGAAAAAGCGAACAAGGGCAAATCGGACAAGGGCACCTCGAAGAAGGACGACTCAGCGAAAGATGCCGCCGCTCCCATCCAGAGCCGCCGTGTCACCCCGCCGAAGAACAAGCCGACGCCATCGGGCAACCGCCCGGGTCGCCCCGTGCCGCCATCGAAGCGGCCAAAGAAGTAATCAGTCAGTCAATTAAGTCTCCAGAGGAAAGAAACAAAGGACCAGAACCATGGAATGGGTTGAAACAACCGGTCGCACGATCGAAGAAGCCAAGAACGCCGCCCTCGAGATGCTGGGTGTCGATGTTGATGACGCCGAGTTCGAGATCATCGAAGAGCCCAAGCCCGGTCTCTTTGGCCGTACCCGTGGCGAGGCGCGCGTGCGCGCCCGCGTGCGACCAACGCAAGTGCGCCCGAAGACCGAACGCCGTGACCGCCGCCGCCGCGAAGGCGGTCGTGAAAACAGCCGCGAGAACGGCGAGAAGCGTTCCGGAGGCAACGGCAATGGTCGCAACCAAGGCGGCGAGCGCAAGCCCCGACCCGAGCGCGAGGCGCGTCCGCCGCGTGAGCCCCGTGCTCCCCGTGAAGAGCGCCCGAAGGGCGACCCCGTCGACCCCGCCGTTGTGGGTGCCCAGGCCGTCAGCTTCCTCGAGGGTCTGACCTCGGCATTCGGGTTGTCGGGCAAGGTCGTTCTCGTGCGCGAAGACGAGGAGATGGAAGTCCAGATCAACGGTGACGACCTCGGTCTCTTGGTGGGCCCGAAGGGGAACACCCTCCTCGCCCTCCAAGACCTGACCCGCGTTGTTGCCCAGCGTCGCCTCGGCGACCACGACACGCGCCTGCGCGTCGATGTGGCGGGCTACCGCGAGCGTCGCCGCGATGCGCTCAGCCGCTTTGCGAAGAAGGTCGCGAGCGACGTCATCGAAACGGGCCAGTCCCGCGTTCTCGAACCGATGGCTTCTGCTGATCGCAAGGTCGTTCACGACACACTGGCCGAGATCGACGGCGTCACCACCCGCTCGCGCGGCGAAGACCCGTACCGCCAGATCGTGGTCGAGCCCGTCGCGGACTGACCCATGCCGCGCTCGGTTCGCGACGTTCTCGTCGACGCCCAGCGCATCGGGGCTCTTGGGCCCCGCCCGATCGATGACGTCATCGCCCATGCAGGGGCGTTCGTCGACGCATTGCCGACCGGCACCCATCGCATCATCGACCTCGGCTCGGGGGCTGGTGTTCCCGGCCTCGTCGTGGCTGACGCCCTGCCCGAGGCGACGATGGTGCTCGTCGACCGTCGGGCCAAGCGCACCGACGCCCTCGCCCTTGCGGTCGCCGGTCTCGGCTGGCGCGACCGGGTGACGGTCATCTGCGCCGACGTCGACGAGCTTGTGCGCAACCCCGCCCATGCCGGGTCGTACGACGCGGTGATCTCGCGGGGGTTCGGACCACACGAGACGACGCTGCGTTTGTCTGCCGGCCTGGTTCGCCCCGGCGGGGTGGTGGTCATCAGCGAACCACCCGAGGGTGAACCCAACCGATGGCCCGCCGAGCTTGTGAAGGAACTCTCATTGACGGGCCCCGAACGCCTTGGCCCCGTCGCCCGCTTCCACCATCGATAACTCCCCCGCAAAAAAACGGAGGGTCATCGGACAACCCCCCGAAGCCGAAACTGTTCCACGTGGAACATCGAAATTGAGGGAAAACGACGCGGTTTTGTCGAAAAACGCCCCGAAAGAGATCAAAAACGCGTTCCACGTGGAACAATCC
>DAINNS010000114.1:0-5345 GCA_036735765.1 Ilumatobacteraceae bacterium
CACCTGTTCGCCCGACCCCTTGACTTACGAACACCTGTTCGGTACGTTGAGCGAACACCCGTTCGTTACGGTGCTCGTATCCCACCCCGCAAGTCCCACCCTGTCAGAAAGGACCCGAACATGGCCCTCGCTCTCCACCCCCAGATGTCCGTCCAGATGCGCCGTTCACACATGACCTACGTACGGCGTCGGGTCGTGGTCGCAGCCATCTGCGCCCTTCTCGTGGCCGTTGGCCTGTTTGCTCGCGGCGCCGTCGCCGAGAACACCCGACCGGTCGGAGCCGTCGAGATGCCACGCACCATCACCGCCGTACAAGGCGACACGTTGTGGGCCATCGCGCATCGTCTCGCGCCACAGGGCGACGTCATGGACTTCGTTGATCGGCTCGTCGATCTCAATGGCGCACACATCGTTCCCGGCCAGCAGATCCGTATCCCGTAGGGGCCCTTCTCCCTACGATGGGGGTATGCATTGTCCCGTGTGCCCGTCCGATGACACGAAAGTCATCGATTCGCGTGCCGCGGAGGAAGGCGCCTCGATCCGCCGCCGCCGGCAGTGCCCACTGTGTGGCTTCCGGTTCACCACTCGTGAGCGGCTCGAGGAGATTCCCCTCATGGTGACCAAGCGCAGCGGTTCGCGCGTGCCGTTCGATCGTTCCAAGGTCATCGCCGGGGTGAGTGCCGCCACCAAGGGTCGGCCCGTCGAGTCGGCCACGATTGATGCGCTCGCCGATCGTGTCGAAGAAACGCTCCGCGCCATCGGCGCCGAGGTCACCTCCGCACAGGTCGGTCACGCCGTCCTCGAACAGTTGCGTGAACTCGACGAAGTCGCTTACCTGCGTTTCGCCAGCGTGTACAAGAACTTCGATCAGGCTGCCGACTTCCGTCGAGAGCTTGCGCTGCTCGAGAAGAACTGAACGTCAGGCGCCCGCGTTGGGGCGAACGTAGCGAAGGAACAGAAAGCCATCGTCTTCGATGACGTGCTGCAACCTGTAGCGACGCATCATCTCGTTCGCACCATTGGTCAGTCGTGGTGCGTCGCCTCCGGCCACGTTCGGAGAAACCGTGAGATTGATCTCGTCAACGAGGTCGGCGTCGATCATCGCGGCATTCAACCGCGCGCCACCCTCGAGTTGCAGAAAGCTGCCACCGGCGGCGGAGACCACCGCGAAGAAGTCGACGTTCCCGGTGGCATCGGGTGTGACCAGGTACCCCGCGCCCGAGGTGAAGAGGGTCGTCGACGTGTCGACCCTGCCCGATCGCGACACGACCGCAACGCGCTGGCCATCTTTCGAGGGCTTTCCGTATCCGTCGACCCGTGCGGTTTCGGCGCCCACCACGATGTTGTCCGCAACACGGCGCAGGGCAAGCAAGACGCCCTGGTCGGCGGGGCCCGAGAGGGGCCGTGAATTGCCTCCGACGACGGTCGAGCCGTCGATGCTCGCGACCATGCACATGCCGACCCAAGGGCGCGGACCGCGCGGGTCGGCGGGGCGGGGACGTGCAACCCCGTAGGCCTCGTCGTGGGTGACTTCTCGTCCGACGGTGCCGAGAAAATCGTGGTAGGAGTAGAGAAGTTTCACGGCACCGCGAGCCTACAAGCGGCCGGTGAATGTTTGGGGGGCGATGTCGACCATGGATCAATTCACGACGAACGGAACGGCATACCGAACCTGTCCGCTGTGTGAAGCAGGATGCGGCCTCGAGATCACCGTGAAGAACGGTTCGGTTGCGCGAATCCGTGGCGACATGGACGACGTCTTTTCGCACGGTTACATCTGCCCGAAGGGCAGCACATTGAAGCAGTTGCACGACGACCCTGATCGCCTGCGCAAGCCACTGGTGAAGCGCAACGGTGTGCACGTCGAGGTCGAATGGGACGAGGCATGGCGCGAGGTCGAGCGCGGACTCGGCGAAGTGATCAACCGTCACGGACGAAACGCGATTGCCACCTACATGGGCAATCCGTCGGCCCACAATCTCGGGTCGATGACGTTCGGTCGCGTCGCGCTGCAGGGCATCGGTACGCGGCAGCGCTACAGCGCATCGAGCGTCGACCAGGCGCCGAAGCAGTTGGCCGGTGGTCTGATGTTCGGCACCGTGCAGTCGGTTCCGATTCCCGACATCGACCACACCCATTATCTGCTGATGCTCGGCGCGAATCCTTACGCGTCGAACGGCAGTCTGTGTACTGCCCCGGATTTTCCCGGTCGCATCGAGGCAATCCTCGCGAGGGGAGGCAAGGTCGTGGTGGTCGACCCGCGGCGCAGCGAGACCGCACAGAAGGCCAGCGAGTGGATCGCGATCATCCCGAACGGTGACGCGCTCTTCCTCGCGGCGATCGCCCAGGTTCTGTTTGCTGAAGACTTGGTTTCGGTCGGTGCGCACATCGCGCCGCACTTGAACGGCCTCGACCAGATCCGTGACGCTGTCGGTCGGTTCACGCCCGAAGCCGTCGAACGCGCCTGTGGCATCGATGCAGCGACGATTCGCCGCATCGCGCGCGAACTTGCGGCTGCACCGACGGCCACGGTCTACGGACGCATCGGAACCACGACAACTTCGTTCGGCGCGACGACATCGTGGCTGGTCGATGTCGTGAACACCCTCACCGGCAACCTCGACAGAGAAGGCGGTTCTCTTTTCACACTGCCCGCCGCGGGTGGTGCAACAACGAAGGGCCAGCCCGGGCGAGGCAAGGGTTTCGAGTACGCCAAGGGTCATTCGCGGTTGAAGGGTCTGCCGGAATTGATGGGGGAATTCCCCGTCGCAGTGCTCGCCGATGAAATTCTCACCGATGGTGAAGGCCAGATCCGCGCGATGGTCACGCTGGCCGGCAATCCCGTTCTCTCGAATCCGAACAGCGAGAAACTCAACCGTGCGTTGGCGTCGCTCGACTTCATGGTCAGCGTCGACATCTATCTCAACGAGACCACGCGCCACGCCGACGTGATTCTTCCGCCGCCGTCCCACTTGCAGCGCGACCACTACGACGTGTTCCTTCTCGCATTTGCGATCCGCAACGTGGCCAATTACAGCCCGGCGGTGCTTCCTCTCGATGACGGCCAACCTGACGAGTGGGAGATCCTCGCAAAGCTTGGAATGGTCGCCCAGGGTGCGGGCGCCGATGCCGATCCTGCTGTCGCCGACGACCTCGCGATATCCGGTCTCGTTGGTTCCGCGGTGCGTGACGCGTCTTCCAACATCTGCGGGCGTGATCCCGATGAGATCATTGCGATGTTGTCGTCATCGGGTCGGCGCGGTCCGGCGAGGATGATCGACTTCATGTTGCGCACGGGCCCTTACGGTGACGCCTTCGGCGCCGCACAGGGAGGTCTGTCACTCGACGTTCTTCTCGCGAACCCACACGGTGTCGACCTCGGCGCACTGCGTCCGCGCATCCCCGAGGTGATTCGCACGGCATCGGGCAAGATCGAACTCGCGCCGCCCCAGCTGCTCGGAGACATCGATCGTCTGTGGGAGCACGCGAGCGGTGTCGACGAGGACACATTGATGTTGGTCGGGCGGCGTCACATTCGTTCGAACAACTCGTGGATGCACAACATCACGGTTCTCGTGAAAGGCAAGCCACGTTGCACGTTGCAGATGCACCCGACCGATGCGGTGGCGCGCGGGATTTCCGCCGGCCAGGCGGTGCGTGTGCGCAGCAGGGTCGGCGAAGTGCTCGCACCTGTCGAGATCACCGACGACATCCGACCCGGGGTGGTGTCGTTGCCGCATGGTTGGGGCCACTCGGTGGCGGGCACCCGGCTCTCGGTCGCGGGGGAGTATGCAGGGGTCAACTCGAACGTCCTCACCGATGAAGACCTCTTCGACCCGGTTTCGGGCACCAGTGTCCTGAACGGGATCCCCGTCGCGGTCACCGCGGGCTGACGCCCTCCGGTTCGGCCGGCGGGAGAGCCGACCGTCCACACTCGTCCACAGCGCAATCCCCTGAAAAAAGGGGAAATTCACACGGTTGTCCACTTCCTTCACACAGGCCTTCCCCCGTATCGTGCGGGCAGACGACGGTGTGCCGAGTGACCATCGACAATCGTTGACAAAAGGTAAGCACAGTGCTGTAATTACACAACCAGTTGTGGAATACACCGCAATGGGGGGCGGAGTGCCACAACATGTTGTGGACCCCGCGTCTCCGGAGGCTTCTCCGGGACGTCGAGGTCAGACGTGGATGAAGTGGTGGTCTTCTGCGCCCTCCATACGGGGTTCGTGGGTGACGACAGTCACACACATTCGGCAACACAGATCGCACTTACAAGAGCACTCAGAAAAGCACTCAGAAAAGAAAGCAAGGAAGGAACGACATGTCTCTCGCACCGGATCGGTTGTCCATTGGGATCCGCCGTCATTTCACCAGCCCGGGCGTGCATCCGTACGACACGGTCGTCTGGGAGCGCCGCGACGCACGCATCACCAACTGGAAGGACGGATCGGTCGCCTTCGAACAGCGCGACGTCGAGATCCCCGCTTCGTGGTCGTTGAACGCGACGAACATCGTCGCCCAGAAGTACTTCCGCGGCACGCTCGGTACAGCCGAACGTGAAACCTCACTGCGTCAGGTCATCGACCGTGTCGCCGACACCATCACCGATTGGGGCATCGAAGGCGGATACTTCGTCGATGCCGACGAGGCAGACGCGTTCCGTAACGAACTGAAGTTCATCCTCGTCACACAGCGAGCAGCCTTCAACAGCCCCGTGTGGTTCAACATCGGCGTGAAGGGCGTTCCGCAGCAGGCCAGTGCGTGCTTCATCCTCGCCGTCGAAGACACCATGGCCGGCATCCTGAACTGGTACCGCGAAGAAGGAATGATCTTCAAGGGCGGTTCGGGTTCGGGTATCAACCTCTCGAACATCCGCTCGAGCTACGAAAAACTGCAGGGTGGCGGCACGGCATCCGGCCCGGTGTCGTTCATGCGCGGCGCCGACGCCAGCGCGGGCACCATCAAGTCGGGTGGCAAGACGCGTCGTGCGGCGAAGATGGTCATCTTGAACGTCGACCATCCCGATGTCGAAGAGTTCATCTGGTGCAAGGCGAAAGAAGAGCGCAAGGCGCGCGTTCTGCGCGATGCCGGCTTTGACATGGACCTCGACGGTGTCGACGCTTTCTCGATCCAGTATCAGAACGCCAACAACTCGGTGCGCGTCACCGACGACTTCATGAACGCGGTCATCGAAGATCGCGACTGGAACCTGAAGGCAGTCACCGACGGCTCGGCCGTGAAGACCATCCGCGCACGTGACCTCTGGCGCGAAATCGCCACGGCCGCTTGGGAATGCGCCGACCCCGGTCTGCAGTTCGACACGACGATCAACAAGTGGCACA